>DAOVEQ010000113.1 GCA_030668905.1 Thermococci archaeon | reverse complement strand
AGGACGGAAAAGGAGATAGACGAGTTAGAAAAATACGGCATAAAAGAAGAAGACGATGACAATCCTTACATATATAAAGATTCCATACATATAAGGTTATAACATGATCCAAGACTTTTTTGATAGAATAGTTGAAAATATAAATTTATCTTATAAAAAAAGTAGTTTTGCCAGTTTAGGGGACATTTTTTTATCAAAACTAAATAAATTTCCAGAATTAAAATATTTGGGGAAGAGAAAAGCATCTACAAAGTTCTTCAATCCTCTTATATTTATTTTGATATTTATCATTTTTTTAGGAGTTTCTGATGCACCCATATCTTTTTACGGTACATTTACTATATTTTTAGGTTTGTTTGGATTTTTTCTGGGGACTAAAATAAAATTCAAAAAAATAGAGCTTCCAGAAAAATTCTTTTATCCATCTTTAATTACTTTTTTAATTCTTGCAGTTTTAACATTTTACAACTGGAGTGTATTCTCAAAACTGGGACTTATACCCTTCTCCATGATTTATTTATCTCAGAAAAAATACTCGTTTGAGATATATCTAACATCTTTCACACTATCTCTGCTGATATTCTTCAGAAGGGGATACTGGGCGATTTCAGTGCCTTATTTATTTTTATCTCTCATTTTTATGGTGATGTCGTTAAAACATAACGAAGAATATCATATAAAAAATTTAAAGAGTTTTTTAGTTCTTTTTTCAGTTTTGATTCTATTCAGTCAGTATCCTTCAATACTCCCATTTATTCTGATTTTCTGGGTATTTCTTTTCCTCTATTATCTAATATTTATAATATTTATAGGGAATGATGGAAAGCTTCATGAGATAGTCACCAACAATTTATGGAACATCACATTCCTTCTGATCTTTGTAGGCACGTTTTACTGGATCCTCGATCTCATAGCTTACGGCGGTATTCCGATCCTGGAGCCTTTGAAGAGGGGAAGTTTGGACCCGTGGTATACCATGGCTGCCCATCTCCTCCCTCTCGGCACGATCCTTTTGGTTTCATTAGCAGGCATAGAGATGGAGAAAAAAAAGGCAAGATTTGTATCCCTTGTATTTGTCGTATTTGCCCTGATAACTATGGGAGTTCTGGGATATAGAACCCAGATAGCGCTAACGATTATAGGTGTCTTAATAGTGTCTGCGTTCACGGAGTTGATAACATTAGAAGAGATAACAGTTCTCAGCGGAGCTGGTGCTTTAGGATTAATAGCCATGACGAGCCTGAGAAATATAATTTTGCAAACAAAAATATCTATAATAGATGCGATCAGATACAGAGTTGGGTTAACACTCTCTTCATACGATATCCTCGCAGAGTTAGGGGGACTGAGGGGTTTCACCCACGGATTTGTTCATATTGCTTCCTATCCTCCTTTAGCAAACCTTATGCCGGGATTGGCATACTCCCCGAGAAGGTATATAGGAGTATTTGTCGGTGCAGATAACGTTTCCATAACTTCCACGATAATGGGACCTCTTGTCATTGATTTTGGCGTCATAGGTGTTTTTTTTGGGATGTTATTTCTGGGATTTCTTTTAAAGAAGGGTTACGATCTTATAAAAAAGATAGAAGGAAAAGAAAAGGCTCTGTTTATTGCATTTTATGCTATATTCTTAAGCTACTCCATAATAGGGATAGAAACAGGTCTTGTAGATTTTGAGGTGCTTCTTACTTTCTTTGCAGGCTTTTTATACATTCTCTACAGAAGCTAAGGTTCTACCTCAAGATAGACGTTCTTTTCATCCATCAAAAAATCTTTCCAGAGTAGCTCTACTTTCAGAATATACTCCACTCTCATGCTCCCAGGAGTCAGATCGCTTGTTATATAAAAGGTCTTTGATAGGTCTTCGTTATATAATAGAGACTCATTTATCGCATACACATACGAGCCATCGATTTTTTCAAGTCCCTCTCTATCTATAGAGTAATACCTGTACTCCGATGTAAGTATTATCTTCAAATTTGTAAGATCTATCTTTTCCTTATTTTTTATTCTTACAGAAATATATTTTGTAGATTTAGCTTTAACCTTCAATTTATCTGGTTTAACTTCCTCTATTATCACATCAGGCTTTTTTATTATTATTTCCAGATTTTTGACAAAACTTTTTTCTTCCGATCTTACGATTATTTTAAAATTAGTTTTTTTAGAGTTTTCATCTATATTTTTAGCTTTCATATCCAACGTAAAACTGCCCGCTTTATTTGGATCTAGCTCTTCCTTAAATGTGGAGTTTGTGTCAAAGTATTTTGATTCAAAACTTATATCAAAACTCATATGCGTCTTTGTATTGTTTTTTATCGTGAATGTCAGCGATCCCGTCTCACCAATCAATAGTTCCTTAGGAGTCTCGTTTAAAGTTATCTCCACATCTTTTTCTCTACCAAAACGTGTATAGAGATAAGAAGAGCCGACAAGGATGCAGATAGCGAGGACAGCGTAGATGTACAGTTTTAGTTTTTTGTTCATACTTACCCTATTTGTTCAAAATATTTAAATCTTTATGCCCGATAGGCATGATATATAGAGGATCGAGAACTATATTCAAAACTTCTTTTACTTCTTCATCTCTGAAAGCACCAACAGCTACTGTCCCGAGATTCAAAGCCTCACAAACTAGGTATATATTCTGCCCGACGTGTCCTGCTTCTATATATGTATATCGTGTTCCTCTCTCACCGTAAGATATAGTCGTTCTTTCAAAATCTGCAGCTATTACAATCTCTATTGGCGCCTTTAAGATAAAATTCTGATTCAATGAAGCATGACAAAGTTTTTCCCTCAGGTCCTCCTTATCGATAAATTCAAGGGAGTGTTCAAGCCAGTCATAGTAGTAAAAACCTGTATTGATACCCTCAACATTCCCAACGAGTACATACAGCTCTAAAGGATATCTTGCACCAGCAGATGGAACAGTTCTTTTAAACTGTGACTTTCCCATTGCTGCCCACAGTATTTTTGAAATTTCGTTTATCTCTAGCGATGTTTCCAGAAATTTTCTTATAGATCTTCTCCCATATAAAGCTTCTTCTATATTCATATGCTCTTCAAAATGAGGGGCTGGAAGTTTGATGTTTTTCATAGAGTATATAATAACACAAAAAGTTATAAATCTTTCATAGAAACTTTTTAATAATTGGGAACTATATTTATATCTATGAAAAATATAAAAACAGGAATAGAGATTCTGGATAAACTCCTTCCTTATGGTGTTCCACGAGATAATTTTATCGGGCTCTTTGGAGAAGGAGGAACAGGAAAATCTGTAATCTTATATGAGCTCCTGTATAAAAGATTAGAGATGGGAGAGCCAGGAATTTTGGTCTGTTTTGAAGATGTGCCTAGATCTATAATAGAGCACATGAAAAATTTTAACTGGGATGTAACGAAATTCAAAAATTTTAGATTTTTAGATTGCTACTCATTCAGGATGGAGACTCGAGTATCTTCTGATCTTGTTAAAATAGTGACACGTCCTTCAGATCTGGATTTGTTGACTGAAACGCTGTTTGACATAATGGATGAGCTGGATATGAATAAGAAAGGGATAGTTGTTTTTGATTCGTTAACAGAGTTAATGACTATCTCCAACGCTCCAGAACTGGTAGAAACTATCAAAGACTGGAGGGCGAGAGGACCAAATGAGAGGAATGTAAATTTTCTTGCTTCCATACATTACGGTTTAAAAATGTTTAGTGATGTTGTTGACACATTCGATTATATAATGGATGGTTTAATAGACCTCAGATATAATCCCGAAGTAATGAAACAGGGATTTTTACTAAAAGAGATGAGAATAAGAAAGATGAAAGGAACGTTCCACATAACAAACTGGACACCCTTCGAAATAACTGATAAAGGAATGAAGGAGTTAAAAAAGGAAAAAGAGGCCGAGAAGAAATAGGAAAGACACAGAGCTAATCATCTTTTTTAACTCTTTTTTTCAAGAACACTGCCATAATAAATATGATGGTGATAACTGTAATCATTCCAAGTATAGATGTAAAAGTGAATTTAGGTTTGGACACAGTAACTTCTACACTCTCTGA
>DAOVEQ010000173.1 GCA_030668905.1 Thermococci archaeon | reverse complement strand
ACAGCTAACACTACCCCTTCACTACATTTAACACCTAGGGCTGTAGCACCTTTCTTTACAGCTTCACTTGCATAGGAAACTTGATACAGACTTCCATCAGGGCTGAATACAGTTATGGCCCTGTCATATCCCATTCCTTTTGGATACATACTCATCGCTCCATTTCTCCAATCCTTTCATCGTACCTGAGACCCCTAAGATTAACGTTCCTTTATTCTCGTGTCTTATCAATGAAAGAATACATATAACTTTATCAATACTTTTAGTATTGCATCTTACTATACCTATCCTTTTCTCTTCATCAACGCTTATTACCCATAAGCTTAGTTCTGCAGCTCCAAGTTCACCCAAGAACTCCAAAGCTGAGTTCCATATTAACTTAATAACATCCTCTTTTTTAAAGTTATCTCTCCACAGAGTTTTGAAGAGAATATACCTTTTTTTTTCCTTAGAACTTTTTTTGCTTTTCAATTTCATGTTCTCCCTTCTGAAGGATCATTTTTGGAATATTATAAATTGCAGATTTGGCTTCATAGTATTCCAGCCCGAGAATCCTCCCAAACGCCACGAGTGTTCTCGGTGATTTTAAGGTAAACTCGTCTGTAGCTCCTGAAGTTATCACCATGGGTGTGTGACACATTTTTGATATTCTCACAGTATTTCTTAGATTTTCTATAATTCTCGATCTCTTGTATCCCTTTGTCTGAACTATGTCCTCCACATTGATCTCGAAAGCTATCTTATTCTCTGATGCTTTTCTAGCTGTTATATCGTCTATAGGATATGGTTTACTCAGGATATCTACTTTTTTTTCCTGAACGATACCTCTATTCAGAGTTATATTCCCTCCTCTTACAAAGATCAGTTGTGTTTTATCCAGTTTTCTTAAAATTTTCTTAATTTCAGCCATATCCTCAAAACACAGCTCTACTGCTTCTTCTTTCTCTGGAGATTTTATCTCCTTAGGCATATAAACCTTTTCGTACATCCCGTTAGGATAACCTCTCAGATCAATAGCCGAGTATTTTTTTAGCATTGTCAATCACTTTTTCTCTTCTCAATGGATAGGAAACTATCTTTATAATTATATGGACATCTCCTTCATTATCTATGACAAAATTCCCGGAATACAAACTCTGCTTGTCAAGTCTCAGATAAAATCTGCCTTTTTCATCTATCCTTTCTTCCAGAGGTTCCACACTGCTCTTGTCTATCTTGTTAAAAAGAGTGAGAAAATCATTTATATCCCTCTTTCTTGTAATTTTTACCCTATAGATTTTTATAGGATTTCCATAATGCCCGACAACATTGTCTTTTTCAAATTTCGCATCCGTAAGATTTTTTAACGCTTCTAAAACCTTTTTCTCATCTTCGGTGGCATGACAGAAACTCTCTATCTCAATCCTTACAATCATTTTTTTACTTACCTCTATTCTTGTGCGCAGAGAGACTCGGCCTTAATTTCTCCGCTCCTTTCCCTTTATTCAAGAGCCCTCTCGATCTTTTGCCTGCAGAAGTAAGTCCTCTGAAAACCCTTCTTTTACTCTGTTTTTCGCAGATCCAGTTGATTCTCGGATCATTTTTTATCTGAGGATGATGCGGATCGATTAAAATAATCTCGAAGTATCTATCTTTCCCTGTTTCACCTACCCAGTACGAGCTCAGAACTTCTAAATTAGGATATTTTCTTGCTACTCTCTCTTCCGCTATCCATTGAAGACTTTTCTTCGGAGTAATCTTCTTAACACCCATTCTCTTTGGGCTTCTTCCCCCTTTAAATCTTGACTTACTTCTCCCACCTTTTTTAATCCTGGTCCTTATAATGATATAACCTTTCTTAGCTTTATATCCCAATTGTCTTGCCCTGTCAATTCTCGTCGGTCTCTCCACCCTCACAACGACTTCTTCCTTGTTCCACTGTATTATCCTCTGTTTATAGATCTCTCTTATGTTTTTTTCTGGATTTTTCCATGCTTCTCTAACATACTTATAAAAACTCATGATATCCCCTCCTTGTAATTCAGCATTACGCTACATCTTGCGGAGTTTCTGATTACTTTATAAAGAAAGCTTTTTAAAGGTTTTGGTTTTGTGTGTGGGGTGAACGGAAACACATGAAAAATGACCTGTCAAAAAGGGGCGTTTTTTGATAGCAATTCTACAGCACATATCCTATGGGGTAAATAGTATTTAAACAAATACACGCCAGATTATACAGGTGATAAAATGAAAGGATTTGTAGTATGCCCACATTGTAGGAAAGAAATAAGTATTAATATGGAAGTGGACTTGAGGATACGCGGAACGCAGTTTGAACTGAATGATGTGAGTCTTGCTGTACAAAAAGCCAAGCTATTGAAAGATAGGATTAGAGGAGATATTGCTAGTATGATGGAAAAAAGATTCAAAATGGATAAGAATCATGTATTAAAACTCCTTAAA
>DAOVEQ010000029.1 GCA_030668905.1 Thermococci archaeon | reverse complement strand
ACAGCTAACACTACCCCTTCACTACATTTAACACCTAGGGCTGTAGCACCTTTCTTTACAGCTTCACTTGCATAGGAAACTTGATACAGACTTCCATCAGGGCTGAATACAGTTATGGCCCTGTCATATCCCATTCCTTTTTGCATCATTTATTTTTCACCTTTACCGCTATAGTTTCTATCTCCTCTTTCGAGAGCTCTCTGTATCCTGAACTGTCAATCACTGCGACAGCTATTCCATCACCAGTAGCAAGATCTCTCTGTATAGCTGCATTTATTGCTCTAACACCGAGTTCTATCCCTTCTTCGAACGTCATATTTTCTCTAAATCTGTCTTCTAAAACGCCATAAGCCATAGTTGATCCTGATCCTGTAGAAATCATGGTATCTCTGTTGACCCCTCCTACGGGATCTATAGAGTAAGCTTCAGCTCCATTTGAACCGTATCCTCCAAGGACTAACCAGGCTATTAAAGGATAATACCTCTGACCTTGAAGAATATTGGATGTTAATCTGGCTAAAGCTTTTGTAGATATCTTTTTTCCATTTTTCATCTCATATAGATTAGCTTCAGCCTCTAAAAGCCCTATAAGACTTTGGATATCCCCAACTATACCCGCACAGGTAGCTCCAATAGTATCTGTTATTTTAAAAAGTTTTTGAGCATTTTTATGGGCTATCAGATACCCCATTGATGCCCTTTTATCTGTAGCTAAAACTACACCTTTATCATATACAACTACTACCGTAGTTGTTCCTTTTTTGAGATTATCTTCCATTTTTTCACCTATAAAAAAAGAAAAAATTAAATTTTATTAAAATCCTTCCGGACCCATTCCGCCGGGACCCATGGGAGGTCCTCCACCTTTGCCGAGCTCGCTTGCAGCTATGACGTCATCTATCCTCAGTATCATTATAGCAGCTTCAGATGATGATTTCACAGCCTGTGATTTGATCCTCAGAGGTTCCACTACGCCCTTCTTCATCATATCTTTGGCTTCGCCGTCAAAGACATCAAAACCTGTGTTTTTGCCGTCTTTTTCATGGGTCGACCTGAGTTTTACCAGAATGTCTATGGGATCAATACCTGCATTCTCTGCGAGTGTTCTCGGAATTATCTCCACAGCATCGGCAAAAGCCTTTATAGCAAGCTGCTCTCTACCACCTATCTTACTGGCGTAGTCCAACAATTTCTTTGAAAGCTCTATCTCTGCAGCACCGCCGCCAGCAACTATCGTTCCATCCTTTATTATCGTAGCTACTACACCTATAGCGTCTTCCAGTGCCCTTTCTACAGAATCCACAAAATGTTCTGTACCTCCTCTCAGGAGAAGTGACACGGCTTTTGGATTCTTACATCCCTCAATGAATGTCATCTTATCTTTGCCTACTTTTTTCTCTTCTACGAGACCTGCGTACCCAAGGTCTTCTGAAGAAAGATCCCCTATTTTTGTAACTACCTTCGCACCTGTAGCTTTTGAGAGTCTTTCCATATCCGACTTTTTAGCTCTTCTTACTGCAAAGACTCCTCTCTTTGCTAGATAGTGCTGTGCTAAATCGTCGATTCCTTTCTGACAGAAGAGGACATTAGCTCCAGTCTTAGCTATGTTCTCAACCATGTCCTTGAGAGTCTTTTCTTCCTGTTCTATAAAAGCCTGCATCTGATCTGGAGAAGTAATTCTAATCTCGGCATCTGTTTCAGTTTTATGCACCTCCATAGCAGAGTCTAACAGAGCTATCTTGGCATTCTTTATCTTCCTCGGCATCCCTGGATGAACTTTTTCTTTGTCAATGATAATACCCTGTACAAGCGTAGAATCCTCTACACTTCCTCCTTCTTTCTTCTCAACTTTAATATCCTCCGCATCAACAAAGTATTTTCCATCCTCGTTTACAGCTACCTGTCTTACCGCCTTGACGGCCAAAGCCGTTAATGTATCCTTCGCTTTTTCGGCACCTTTACCTGTCATTGCAGTTTCCGCGGCCTGAAGTAAGATCTTCTCATCATTAGGATCTACCTTAGTTGCCATATTGTTCAGGATTTTTTCTGCTTCTTCTGCTGCAAGTTTGTATCCCGATGCTATTATAGTAGGATGCACATTCTGATCTAAAAGAACTTCTGCGTTTTTTAAAAGTTCGCCCGTAAGGACAACAGCTGTAGTTGTACCGTCTCCCACTTCATCGTCCTGTGTCTTTGCAACTTCAACTATCATTTTAGCAGCTGGATGAGCAATATCCATCTCCCCAAGAATCGTTGCACCATCGTTTGTAATAACAACGTCTCCCAAGGAATCTACCAGCATTTTATCCATCCCTCTTGGACCTAAGGTTGTTTTAATAGTCTCAGCGACTATTCTGCCTGCCAGAATATTCATTCTCTGGGCATCTCTCCCCAGAAATCTCTGGGTGTTCTCATCCGTTACCTGCATAGGTTGTCTCATTTTTGCCATATTATTCACCTCATGTAAATCTTGTAATAAAAAATGGATTAGTAGTGATATAAAAAGCTTTCGGTTTCGTTGATACTAATATGATAATTTGATAGAATAAAGTTAAAAAGTTTTTCTCTAATTATTTTTATGAATATCCTTATGATAGGTATGTATCCTCCCAACATAGGGGGGATAGCTACACACATCTATTATCTCAAGAAGGAACTCGAAAAAAATCATAATGTTTACGTTCTCAACTATGGAAAGTCTCAAGAAGAAAAAGTTTTTTCTACATTTGCCCCCAGAAAATTCAGAGGTTTCTTTTTTTTGTTGAGTGGAAGCGGTAAAATCATCAGAATCATAAGAAAGTATGATATAGATATTATCCATTCGCATTATATACTTCCTCCGGGTCTTTTGGGGGTATTTGGGAAGGTTTTTACTAAAAGGAAATTGATTATCTCTGCACATGGAAGTGATGTGAATATTCTTATGAAAAAAAGATATGGACGGTATATATGCGGGCATGTACTAAAAAAAAGTGATTATCTGATAGCTAACAGCAAAAGTGTTGCGGAAAAACTGAGTAGATACAACCGGACAGAGATAGTATACAACGGCGTGGATTTAAAACGGTTTTATCCAAAAAATTACAGAAGAGAGGGAGTAACATACATAGGTGCATTGACAAAAGAAAAAAGTGTGGATACGCTCCTGAAAGTATGGAAAGATCCATGGATCGTAGGAGACGGACCTGAAAGATCGAACTTAAAAAAACTTGGGGGTAAGTTCTTCGGTTACAGACCTGATACAGAAGAGATTCTTAATAGAAGTAAAGTTCTAGTTCTACCGTCAAAAAAAGAAGGGTTTGGCATGGTACTATTAGAAGCTATGGCATGTGGAACCCCCATTATAGCTAGAGATATTCCCGGAGTTAATGAGATAGTAAAAAATAATTATAATGGATTTTTATTTAAAAAGGATTCAGAACTGAAAGAACTGATAGAAAAAATTCTGGAAAATGAGAATTTAAGGGAAAAATTTGTCAAGAACGGATTTAAAACTGTAAAAAACTTCACATGGACGAAAACAGCAGAGAAAGTTTTGAGAATATATGAGAGAGTACTTGATTAATTCAAAAAGAATTTAAAGCTATACACTGAATTAGAATCATGAAAATTGAAGAGCCATGGACTGAGAAATACAGACCGAAAACACTGGATGAAATAATGGGTAGAGACTACATTGTAATGAGACTTAAATCCTATGTTCAGAATAGATCAATGCCTCATCTGCTTTTTGCAGGACCTGCAGGCGTTGGAAAAACTACCTCTGCTCTATGTCTTGCAAGGGAGCTCTTTGGGGAGTACTGGCATCAAAATTTCCAAGAAACAAATGCCTCTGATGAGAGAGGTATAAATGTAGTAAGGAACAAAATCAAAAATTTTGCCAGGACAAAAGCAATAGGAGGAGATTTCAAGATAATATTCCTGGATGAGGCCGATGCTCTGACTTCTGATGCCCAGAATGCCTTGAGAAGGACTATGGAACTTTTTGCAAGAACTTGTAGATTTATATTATCCTGCAACTATTCTTCAAAGATAATAGAGCCGATACAGTCAAGATGTGCAGTTTTCAGGTTTGGACCTCTAAGTGAAGAAGCTATTCTGAAAATGATCGAGAAGATGTCGGAAAATGAAAATTTAAAACTCACAGAGACAGGAAAAAAAGCTATAATATATGTATCTGAAGGAGACATGAGAAAAGCGATAAATACATTGCAAGCAGCTGCGTTTTTGGAGAAAGATATAGACGAAGAACTTATATACCAGATAGCCGCTAAAGCAAAACCTGTCGAAATAAAAGATATGATCGTATTGGCATTGGAAGGTCAGTTCTTAAAAGCTAGAAACAAACTTGACACTCTCCTCCTAAAATACGGATTATCTGGAGAGGATATTTTGAGGCAGGTGCATAGAGAGATCTTCTCTCTTGACATAAACGAAGAAAAGAAGATAAAACTTGTAGATATGATAGGTGAGCATGATTTCAGACTTGTAGAAGGTAGTAATGAAAGGATACAGATAGAAGCCCTATTGGCAAAATTTGCCGTGATATAAATGTTCGTTGAGAAATACAGACCTAAAAAGTTTTCAGATATTGCCGGACAAAAATCTGCATTAAAAGAGTTGATATCCTGGATAAACACATGGGGGACTGACAAAAAAGCATGTCTGCTTTACGGACCTTCAGGAAACGGAAAAACAACGTCTGTATACGTACTCGCTGACGAAATAAACTTGGAGATCATAGAGATGAATGCCAGCGACAAGAGGAACGCTGAGGCTATTGAAAAGATAGTCGGCAATGCCTCGCAGACATACTCTTTAGACGGAAGAAAACGAATAATAGTTCTGGATGAAGCTGACAATATCTATGGTACCGTAGATAAGGGGGGAGTTAGGGCTCTGGTAAAGATCATCTCGGAAACGAGAGTCCCGATAATCTTAATTGCCAATGAGCACTGGAACGTTTCTCCGAGTATAAGGGAAAAATGTAAAATGATAAACTACCCGAAACTCCGTTATCCGAGCATCGCCAAAGTTTTGAGGGATATAGCAAAGAAAGAGGGGATAAACGTCTCTGATTCGCAGGTTATAACCCTTGCAAAGAACTCTGAAGGTAACTTAAGAGCTGCTATCAACGATCTTGAAAATTACAGGGAGGATATAGACAAGATAGGGACTCTGAGAGATACAAAGACAAGCATATTTCACGCGATCGCAGAAGTTTTCAAGAGAAGAAGCTGTGATGTGAGGGAAGTATTCTGGAACATAGATAAATCTCCTGATGAGATACTTCTGTGGATAGACGAAAATCTTCCAAAGGTCTATGAAAAAGGAGATCTGGAAGGGGCATACAAGATGCTCTCCAAAGCAGATATATACCTGGCAAGGACTAAAAGGAGACAACAGTACAAGTTATGGGGGTATGCCATGGACCTTATGAGTTCGGGGGTATCCGTAGCAAGAAAGGGAAATTTTAAGTTCGCCAAATTTTCTCCTCCTTCTTATTTCACAAAACTGGCAAGGACAAAAGCTGAAAGAACGATTAGAAAAGACATCACTCAAAAAATATCAAAAAAATGTCACTGTTCTACGAGAGTAGCAAAACAGTATTTAACTATTGCAAAGAATCTCAGCGATTATTTTGAACTTGAAGAAAAGGAGATAGAATTCTTAAAATCTAAAATATCTTTATGAAGTTTTCTCCAGTTGCACAGGTGAACTCTCTATCGCTTCCTGCCACTACTATTACGTCCTTTCCATACTGCCAGGGATCATGGAAGTATGTGAACCCTTCTCGAGAGCCGTTACCTGTGATCCAGTACTCTTTCTGGGATAATCCCCTCTCGACAAGTTCGTACGTTATTTTATTTGCAGGATCTGTTTTTCCGCATGGAGGGCAAGGGCCGCCAATCAGTATAAAATTATACTTCATTTTATGAGATTCTTCTATTTGATCATCGTAGAACACTTCACAATTGAGAGACTCTGCTATTTTATCCGCTATTTCATGATCCGCTCCTTCTCTTCCCACAATGACGATGCAGTTAGCTTCTTTTGTGCTTGGTATTCTCAACACGTGTTCTGGAAATAGATTCTCTTCGACGTCTCTATAGAAGAATCTACATTTTAAGACAGCATAAGGATTACTGAGCCCTATAACAGTATTAAAAAGCCAGATGTGTAAATCTTCTGATTCCAATTTATCATATTTTGATATGAAAAACTCCTCACCATCAAAAAATATAATTACTCTGTCCTCTTGCGTGTCAACACTCTCTATTATTATCTCATGATTTTTAACATGGGCAGTCTTCCCTTCATAGATTATTGCCTCTTTTAACTCCTCGAAGCATGGGAGAGCAGAGATATAGAAGACGAAGGAGAGCTTGTCATCTTCTCTCCCAAAAAACGTTATTTCGAATCCTATTTCCAGTGATTCTCCCTCTCTCAAAACATATTCATTTCCATCTATTCTCAGTGTAACTTCGTACTTTTCATTTGTTATTCTATAATCAACAAGTTCTATCTCTTTGCCTTCAACGAAAATACTTTCTCCACTGTATACAAACGCATTTGCTCTTTTTTCTGCTCCGAGAGAGGTAATAACCAGAATAAATAGTAAAAAAAATACGAGACATGATTTCCTGATCATTATATCACGTTAAATTCTACGTCAGCAGTCCTTAAAAACGTTCCGAGGGGTGAAACATGAAATTAATAAAGTTATTGTCACATCATGTATCTATAAAATCATTTAATTCGGGTCCGATTAAACCAATAATCTCGTTAAACATGCTCGATAAGGTTGATATTCGCGTCGGAAGGAAGACATGCTAAAATCAAGAAGTTTGGTATGGTTTCGGCGATCACATGTTATTTGATATAGAACATCCTGATAAAATCACACCCTCCCTCGCTGTTCCAGAAAAATCTGTTCCTAATGGAGCAAGAATGGGATAACATCGAGTGATAAAAAATACAGCAAAAGTATTTCCGTTTTCGTGAGATTAGGGTCTCCAAAATAGAGGAACATTTTTATAGTCAATTGTCTATAGTATAACTAATAGGTATTGAGGGAGGTCGGAATGAGAATCCTCATAGTAGATGACGAATCGGAATTAATAAAATTATATAGGGATATATTAACAAAATTTGGGTATTCTGTAGATTTTGCGTTAAATGGAGAAGAAGCTGTTAAATCCTACGAAAAAGCGTATAACAAAGGGGAAAGATTTGATTGTGTTATTATGGATTACAGAATGCCGATGAAAGATGGATTGGAGGCTATGGGAGAGATTCTCAAACTTGACAAGATAGGTAAAATAATCTTCGCAAGTGCAGATAATTCCATAGAAAAAGAAGCTTTAAAGTTCGGTGCAAAGGCATTCCTTAAAAAACCTTTTGGTATAGATGTTCTTGTCGGTGCACTTCGAGCATAAAGTTTTTAAATAAACTCGTCAAACACATAACTATGGCTACATTAAGACCTGGAAAAATAGACAGAAAAACAAACAATCCCAGTTACACGAGGAGAGAGTACATAAGGGTATTGCCACACATAAAGATATCTCATTTCGATACAGGTCCCAATGATAAGTTTCCTTACGAGGTATCATTAATAGTGAAAAATGATGTCCAGATAAGACATAACTCCCTGGAAGCTGCGAGAATAGCGGCGAACAGGTACATGGAAAAGAAGACTGGAGAAGATTATCACTTAAAGATTAGAGTTTATCCTTTCCAGATTCTGAGAGAGAACCCTGTGGCTACGGGGCACCATGCGGATCGATACGGAAACGGAATGAGACTTTCATTTGGAAAACCTATCAGCAGAGCTGCAAGAGTAAAAGGAGGACAGAAGGTCATGACCCTGTATGTGCATGAAAAAGGCGTTTTGAGAGCCAGAGAGGCTATCAGACGGGCAGCCATGAAGATACCTATGGGAACGTTGACAGAGGTTAGGAAGGTTTAGTTGATATCTACAATGTGGATGGAATTCTATTTCTCATGATTCTTTTTTAGAAGGTTTTTTCTGTTTTGTTTTCTTATCCTTTTTCTTTTGCTTAGGTTTTTCTTTGGTCACTTCTTCCTCTAGTTTGGGCTTTTCTTCTATTTCTTCTCTTTTATCAATACAAAAATGGAAAATTGAGAAAAGAGCAATATTGACAATAAAAAAAGTCACTGCTATAAATAAAGGAGTCCCTTTGAGACATTCTCCTCCAACACATGTTTCAATAGGAATGTCTTCTATATTCTGATTATATACATGCATCCGCATCAATAAAAAAAAGAGAAAAGGAGAGCAAAAAATGACTACCCACTTAATAAATCTGTATTTTTTGAATTTGACAAGTATTATTGGTGCTGTAACAGCTAAAAATATTCCAAAAACAATATAGATAAAATTCTGGATATTATTAATATAATTTTCCCAGTGAAGTCTTTCTTCAGGTATACCAAATGTTAATAGTAAGTAAGCTTTATCTTCTTTTATATTCCATTTAAGTACCTTTCTCCCTCTTTTTGCAATTTCTTGATTTGCATTATGAATCCAAGGTCTAGCATTTTGAGGAAGTATAAAATATGCATAGTCAAAATTTTCAGTTTCCGGGAATATTCTCCATAAAAACCAATTTTTATAAAATCCAGCACTCCCCATTAGTTCTTCTTCTACTATTTTTGTATCAAAATCAATTCTTAGAATAAATTCTTCTTTCTCATAAAGATATTCAGGACATACAAATCCACATA
>DAOVEQ010000058.1 GCA_030668905.1 Thermococci archaeon | reverse complement strand
TTGGATATTCTTCAGTATTCCTCACCATCCTGAAATGGAAAATACTGACCATACTGATCGGGTTTCTTTTAGCCTTTGTGTTTCTGTACATTAATGTGAGATTTGCCAAGAAGGCCTCGGATAGTATACTCTCCTCTAAGGGAATTCAGTATGAAGAGATAAGCGAATCGATATTTTTGCTGGGAACTGCAGTAGTATCTTTTTTCTTTGCGTTATTATTTAGCGGAAACTGGCAGATTATACTATTATATCTTAACAAGACACCATTCGGAATAAAAGAACCTATATTATCCAAGGATGCGGGTTTTTATATATTTCAGCTTCCATTTCTGAACTTGATCAAGAGTACAATACTGGAACTTATATTTATTGCCATAATAATCGTTGGAATAATCTATGTCTTTAGAGTCTTTGGAATCGGGCTTATAGCAATGCCGAAAAGAAGACGAGATTTCGATTCCGAAAAGGAGTGGGACTCTGATTCCGGAGGAGGTTTTGATTTTGGGGGAGATATACTGGGCAGTATCCCAACAAAGATATTGGTACATATTTCGGTACTGCTCTCACTGTTGCTGGGTACGATATCATTTGGCTTCTTCCTAGGTAGATATGAACTTCTTTTCTCGACCCAGGGAGTAGTGGCAGGACCAGGGTACACAGATGTACATATAAAACTTCCAATACTACTTATACTCACTGCGCTCTCGGCGATAACCGCTGTAATTTTGATTGCCAATATCAAACTCAAGGATATCAGACTTCCATTGGTCGGTGTAGGAGTTATAGTAATCTTCTTTTTGGCCAGTGCAGTTGTACCCGGGTTTTACCAGAAGGTAAAAGTTGAGCCAAACGAGCTTCAGATGGAGAAAACATATCTCGAGAACAACATAAAGCATACAAGGGAAGCATTTGGATTATCGAATGTTCAGGAAAGTCCTTTCGAGGTTTCCACGAGTCTGACTAAATCAGAGCTGGAGAGTAATGAAGAGGTAATTGCAAATATAAGGATCTGGGATCGAAGGGCTTTAGAGCAAATATATAAGCAGCTGCAGCAGATCAGAACATATTACACCTTCAATGATGTTGATACGGATAGATACCATATTAATGGAGATTACAGACAGTATATGATCTCCACGAGAGAGATAAATATTGAGAGACTCCCACGTGAGGCACAAACATGGGTGAATGAACGCCTTGTCTATACACATGGATTTGGGATGGTGATGAATCCTGTTAGTGAAAAAACTTCCGATGGACAGCCGGAACTTGTCCTGAAGGACATTCCGCCTCAGGGAGAGTTTGAGATCAAAAATCCAAGAATATACTATGGAGAGCTGACCAAAGAGTATAAAATAGTGAACTCAGATAAGGATGAGTTTGACTACCCTCAGGGAGGACAAAATGTATTTACAAATTACAGCGGAAGTGGAGGAATAAAATTAAACTCATTTATCAAAAAAATGGCATATTTATTAAAATTCAGAGAAGCTAAGTTCTTTTTGAGCGATTATATAACTAACGACAGTAGGTTAATGTATAATAGGAGCATAAAAGAAAGAGCAAAAAAGATAGCTCCGTTCCTATCTTATGACAGCGATCCCTACCCCGTAATCTATAATGGAAATGTATTCTGGATAATAGATGCCTATACAACTGCCAGGACATTCCCCTACTCAGATGTCTACAGAGGGCCCGGATTTTATGGGATAAATTATATGAGAAACTCTGTAAAGGTGGTTGTAGATGCTTATGAAGGTTCAGTGGACTTTTACATGATAGAAGAAGAGCCCATAGTGAAGACCTACTCAAAGATCTTCCCTGAGCTCTTTAAACCGTATGAAGAGATGCCGGAAGAACTGAGGAAGCATATAAGATATCCAAAGGACTTCTTCAAGGTACAGATGGAGATGTACAGAACATATCACATGACAAACCCTGAGACTTTCTATAATAAAGAGGATGCATGGGATATCCCAAGTGAACTTTACAGGGGGTCCAGCATAAAGATGGAGCCGTATTATCTACTCACAAAGCTTCCAGAGGGAGAGGAACTGGAGTATGTGCTGATACAGCCCTTTACACCCCTAGACAGGGAGAATATGATAGCGTGGATCGCTGCAAGATGTGATGAGTCTTATTATGGAGAGCTGCAGCACTACGAGTTTTCCAAAGGTAAGCTTATTTACGGACCAAAACAGATAGAGGCGAGGATCGATCAGGATCCAGATATCTCGGAACAGCTGACTCTCTGGGGACAGAGCGGCTCGACGGTCATAAGAGGGAATCTCCTTGTTGTCCTTATAGGAAACTCGATACTTTATACCGAACCAATATTCATAAGTGCAGAGGAGTCAGAGATACCAGAACTAAGGAGGGTGGTAACGTCTTACGGCGAAAAGGTTGTTATGGGAGGGGATCTCAAGGAATCTTTACAGCAATTAGTCGAGGGAGTTTTTTTCCCGGGAGAGGAAGAGACAGTATCTAAAACGGCAAAGGAGCTGGTAGAAGAAGCTTTAGAGCATTATAATAAAGCTCAGGAGTACCTCAAAGAGGGCAACTGGTCTGGTTACGGAGAAGAGACCGAGAAGGTGGGGGAGTTACTGGATCAGCTCTCAAGGATACTTGAAGAAGAGGAGTAGACGTATCCTTTTACGAGAGCATATAACTTTTTATACTTAGATCACTTCTTAAAGTTATGATTATTATAAAAGCTGGTGGGTCTGCAATTACAGATAAACTCAGACCTTATACTCCGAGAATAGATGTAATGGAGATCATAGCAGAGCAGTTAGCTCTTATTGAGGATTCTATTATCTTAGTTCACGGAGGGGGATCATTTGGTCATTTTCCCGCTAAAAAATATAAACTGAACGAGGGCTACATGTTCCCGGAGCAGATAAAAGGATTCTCAGAAACAAAAGAAAAAATGGAAGTTCTGAACAATATTTTTATAAAAATCCTAAATCATAAAGTTAATACAGTTCCAATTCAGAGTTCTGCATGTATAATAACGAAAAATAAAGAGATTCTCAAGTTTTTTTCAGAGCCCATATCAAAGATAATAAACTTTGGAGCGATACCCGTACTTTACGGCGACACAGTTTTCGATGAAAAACTTGGGTTCTGCATCCTTTCCGGAGATAAGATTATATATGAACTTTCAAGAATTTTTAAACCTGAAAAGATAATATTCGGAACAGATGTAGATGGAATATACAATAAAGACCCCAAAAAATACAAGGATGCAGAGCTCATAAAAGAGTTGTCCATTAAAGAATTTTCTATTGATATTGGCGATATTGACGACGTTACGGGGGGAATGAAAGGAAAGCTTGAGGAGATAAAGAGAATAGTACAACTTGGCATAGAGGTAGATATAATAAATATTACGGAGAAAGGAAGGATCGTTGAGTCTCTGCAGGAAGATTTTAAAGGAACGAGGATATTTTCATGATAAAAAAGCATGTTTTGATAAATGCCTTAGAACATAAGGGCAAAGCCAATCCAAAGGCAGTTCTCGGCAAGGTACTATCCGAAAATAAGGAATTGAAAACTAAAATCCCGGAAACTTTAAAAGAAATAGAAAAAATCGTAAAAGAGATAAACGCTCTCACTATTGAAGATCAGAAAAAACTTTTAGAAGACACATATCCAGGGTACTTTGAAAAAAAGAAGGTAAAGAAGATAAAGGAACTTCCAGATCTGCCGCACTCGGAAAATGTTGTCACAAGACTCCCTCCAGAGCCTAACGGCTTTATACATATTGGTCATGGATTGTCTTTCTTTTTTAACTGGTACTATGCCAGGAAGTACAAAGGTAAAGTTATCCTCCGTTTTGATGACACAAACCCTTCAAAAGAAAAAAAGGAGTATTATGACAGTATAAAAGAGGATCTTGGATGGCTGAAGATCGACTGGGATACCGAGAAACGTGAGAGCGATAACGTAGAAAGATATTATTATTACGCAGAAGAGCTTATAAAAAAAGGAAAAGCTTACATCTGCGAATGCGATGGAGAAAAGATACATAAAGACAGGTTTGAGATGAGAGAATGTGAGTGTAGAGAAAGACCTATAGATGAGAATCTAAAGCTCTTTAACCTTTTAAAAAAAGGAGAGATTAAGACTATATTAAGATTAAAGGGAGACATGAAATCCCAGAATACTTCCATGAGAGATCCTACTCTATTCAGGATAAATTTAGATCCACATCCCATTGTAGGAAAAAGATACAAGCTCTGGCCTTTGTATGATTTAGCATGCGCGATAGAAGATGCGGAAGTAACACATGTCCTGAGGGACAACGAGTTCCAGTTCAGGATAGAAGTTCAGAACTACATACGGGACTGCCTGAATTTGAAGCAGCCGTTCATTAAACATTATTCACGATTCAGTGTAAAAGGCACGCCCACGGCAAAGCGAAAGATAAAACCCCTGATAGAAGAAAATATAGTTGAAGGCTGGGACGATGTTAGGTTAGTTACGATCCGCGGATTGGAGAGGAGAGGGATTCTTCCCGAGACAATTCACGAATTGGGAAAAGAGATAGGACTTTCAACGGCAGAGCCTGTGATAGACTGGAGCATCATTGAGTCCATAAACAGAAAGCTTTTAGATCCGGTTACAAAAAGATACTTCTTCGTTGAGAATCCGAAAGAGTTATTGGTGAAAAACGCTCCTGAAAAGGAAATAAAACTTAAAATGCACCCCACTGAAAACTTAGGTGAAAGATGCCTGGAAGTTGGTAAAAAATTCTTCATACCCGATGTAAAAGAGAAGGAGATAAGACTGAAAGACCTTTATAATGTAAAAATCTTGGAATTCGGAGATAAGATCATAGGAGAGTACGTAGGCAAAAATTTGAAAAATATAAAAAAAGTCCAGTGGGTACCCGAAGAATACCGCAATGTAGAAATTTTAGTCTCCGATCTTCTTTTCATAGATGATCAGCTGAATCCTGAAAGTTTGAAAACTGTATACGGCGTTGCAGAGAAAAATATTGAATCTTTAAATATAGGCGAGATAATCCAGTTCGAAAGATTTGGTTTCTGCAGACTGGATGAGAAAAATGATGTATATAAATTTATTTTTACTCACAGGTAACCCAAAGATTTATAAAAATCTTCAGAAATCTACTCTTAGGTGATCTAAATAATACATGCCCTGGTATATATAGAAGTGCAGAGCAATGAAGAAAGCATAGTACATCCAGCTCTCGAAAAAGCATTAAACGATATAAAAAGTGCCGGTATTGAAATAATAGATAGTAATATAGAAGATGTCATTGAGGAGGAAGATATATACTCGAGTGTTCTTGAGATGGAGATAAGGACAAACGATTTCAGGAAATATGTGAAAATGGCAATGATCTATTCTCCCACATCCATACACGTACTGGAGGGCAACGTTCTCCTTGAAAAAAAAGAATTCCTGGAGATACTCGGAGATGTCTCGAATATAACGCATAAGCTGATGAAAGATTTTGACATGATGTTTAAAATTCTTCCTACAAAAACTAAAAAAGTTATAGATGAAGAGAAGGAGTATATACCCCTGACCGTTTTTTGCAACGTAAAAGGCGATGAAGAAAAAATCAAGGAACAGGCAGAGCTTGTTTTTGCAGACTCGAGAGCTTATATAGATAAGATGAAGATCAGGGAGGCAGATAAGGATAATCTTATCCTTGCCATAGAAGGAAATTTCCCGGATGCAGAATCTATATTTGAAACAGCAGCTAAAATGACACCAATAGCTTTTGCTACAGATATAGACGAGATAGAATTTTCTATGAGAGATATACAGTTTGTTGGGATGAGTTTATCTTCACTTACGTCAGAGATCGCTGTTAAGAGTATCTCAATGAACTTCTGATATTGTCTATTCTATTTTCGTTGTTAGTCTATTTTATTCTATATAATTTAACAAAAGGTTATTGATCATCAATATTATATGTCTTATATAGCGATAATGACCGAAAAGTTTATATAGTAGTTTTTACATATTGCTCATCAGTAATATAAAAATAGAGTAAACAATAGGTGATTCAAAAATGAAAATAAAAAAAATTGGTGCTATACTGGCAGGAGCCGTAATGATCGGTAGCGCTGTAGCAGCTGCACAGATATGGGATCCTTCGGATCATACAGATTTTTTTGTTAATCCCTCGACAGGCGAACCCAATTCTGTAATTGTAGTTGGTGCAAACGCAGCAGCCTCAGATGTAACAGCTGCAGGCTGGATCTCCGCACAGATAGGAAGCATGGCTCACTACGAAGAGGTATTACCTCAGTACGATACTTCTACATGGCCTTCAGCAAAACCCCACGTAGATGACAATTTGAATGCTCTTCCCTCCCCCCTTCTGGGTGCAAACAACGCAACAGCAAACTGTGACGCATTAGCTGTCGGTGATACAGAGGGAACATTCAATACCCTTCCGTACGTGGAGTTAGACAGTCTATGGTATGAAGACTGGAATAAAGATTGGTATACTGATCCTACGAATCCATTAGTTAACAGAGCAGCAAAAACAGGAGACGAGGGATATGAACATTTGAACAACTGGGAATCAAGAGAAGAGGTATTTGTAAACTTTACACGGGATGGTATGACAGGGATATATCCTATAATCGATCTCTATGACTATCAGTACAGAACTGTAATAGAAAGAGATCCAACCTATAATATTTGGTATGGCGGACAGTACAACATTACGCCGTATGCTCTCGTAGATCAGGCTGTGAGGGTAAAGTGGCTCTGCGACTTCTACGATATAATAGGATGGGG
>DAOVEQ010000081.1 GCA_030668905.1 Thermococci archaeon | reverse complement strand
CTCCAGACAAGTGTTCACCTGTCTCAGATGGTAGTTCTTCACAGGCATGAATGCTGCGATTGGGTTTGCAAATACTCTTTTTCCTTGTGCCGCCCATTTTATCGCATTCTCCCATAAAGTATAGAAATCTCCGCCAAAATCTACACCGTATGTCCTAATAGCTCCATAGTGTGGTATAATACTAATATGAACAAGTCTACTGGAACCCACAAATTTGAAACCTACAAGAGGATCTAGCTGGCCAAGAAAGTTTGGATTTGTCCAATATGCAAGTACTGTTGTTCCCGGTTTTGGAGAATTTCCGCCACCGTAGCTCGTCATCCACAAGCTGGATACCCCATTCATTATAGGATGTGAAACTATCGTGGTAGGATCCATTGAATCAGCGGCATATTTACAGCCCTGTGTATCACTTGTAAATGGATCTATTGTCTCCAAATTTCCCCATCCATTACCCCCAGAATCGCTTCTATCTTGTTCATAAAAAGTTCCAATTACTAAGTTTCCTCCGCCCATTACGTAGTTATAGACAACATTTCCGATATTAGGGGCATTGGGGAATATTCCATCCTCAAAAAGTAGAACTACATCGTATCCTTGGAGAAAAGATAAACTTGGAGTAGTATTTGCATCCCAACTGTCAAAAGTTATACCATTTGTGTTACTCTGAAGATCTGCTGCACATCCGGGAGCAAACCTATTACTAATAACGAGGCAGTTTATATTCTGTGCACTCACCGGATTAATTACTATCAGTAAAGAAAACAACACCACTATTGTTATTATTCCACCTTTCATTTTCTTCATATTATCACATATTTTTTTAATTACTCTACATTTTATAATTAAGTGTTTTATAAAAAGTTTTCGTTTATTTTTAATGCTGTTGAGTACGGAAATTATTTCGCCATGAGGAATTACAGAAAAGTGTGACATGAAAAGATTTATTAAACTCTCTTTCTATTTTTGATCATGAAAACTTCTGATATTATAGGTAAGAAAGTTTTTGATATTAACGCCAACGAAGTGGGAAAAGTGAGTTATATAGACTTCGATCTGATGGACGGGGTAGTGAACTCAATAGGAATAAGTATAGGACTCATGAAAAAAAAGATTGAGATAAAACCTGAAGACATAAAAACTGTGGGAGATACGATAATCCTGAACATATCTAAAGATGAAATCCTATGAAATGTGATCTTCATATACATTCCTTCTATTCCTTCAATGACGGCGTGAACTCACCCGAGGACATAATAAAACAGGCCATAAAGGTAGGTCTCGATTCTATAGCTATCACAGATCATGACACGATGAATGGTTTTTTCAAAGCTAGAAACTATGCAAAAAAGTTAGATTTTGATCTCGTACCAGGAATGGAGATATCTTCAAGAGAAGGACATATTTTGGGGCTTTTTATTGAAGAAGAGATACCAAAAAATATATCTGCCAAGGAAACTATTGAAATGATCCATCGCCAGGGAGGATTGGCTATTGCCGCTCACCCTTATGACCTATTGAGAAGAGGTATTGGCGATCTTGTCAAAAAACTGAAATTTGATGCCATAGAAGTAATGAATGGAAGGAACTACCTTGCTAACGGAAAAGCAAGAAAAGTAGCTGAAGAACTCAATATTGCTGTTACAGGAGGATCTGATGCGCATATTATTGACGAGATAGGAAACTGTTATACGTTGTATAGAAACGATCTATACGAAGAAATAAAAAACAGAGAAACAAGAGCAGAAGGAAATCTGGCAAATCCGTACTTACTCTTGAAATCAAAACTCAAAAAATCTCCTTATATACCTCCAGAAATCTCTTTCCTTTGTCTGTAATTGCATAATATATTTTTCTTCCTATCTTTTTAGAACTTATCATATTCTTTTCTTGAAGTCCGTTTAAATGCTGATAAACAGCCTGAATCTTCATTTTTTTATTGAGTTTCTTCCATATTTCATAACCGTAACTCTCTTTTTCTTTTAGTATCCTCAAGATCTCTATTTTTGTACTTGTAACTCCAAAATAATCTTTTTTGATATTAAAAGATTTTAACCCGCTTCCTGTTATAATGCAGAGAGTTTTTCCTTTTAATTTGTATTTCAATCCTGCTGCAATCGTAGTTGCAGAAGCTAACTCACAGAATATACCTCTTTTTGCCAGGATTTTTTGAGCTTCTCTGATCTCTTCTTCTGAGATTTTAAAGAAACTTCCCTCGGATTTTTTAATAGCTTCTATCGCCAGATCTCTGAAAAGAGGTTTTTTAACATATATCGCAAGAGCCTCTGTTTTCTTTGTTGCCGCATTTTTATTTATAAAAGGAGCGCAGTTCTCAGACTGAACTCCTATAAGTCTCGGGATCTTATCTACAAATCCGAGCTTAAGAAGCTGAGAAAAACCTCTATAAATTGAAAATATGGTACCCCCATTTCCAACGGGTATTATCAGGTTATCGAACTCTCCTTTTTCAAAAATCTCAAATGCCATTGTTTTTTGTCCTTCGAGTGAAAGGGGATTGTACTCGGATGCGTCATAAAAATTATTTAATCTGCAAGCTTCCTGTACAGGATCCAAAAGATCATCCACAGTCTCTCCAACTCTTATGATCCTGGCGTTGTACATCATCATTTGAAGTAACTTTCCTCTTTCTACGTATTTAGGCACAAAGAGATAACTTTCTTTGCCTGCAAATGCAGAATATGCCGCGATAGATGCACCCAAGTTTCCGTTGGATCCGCAGGCTAATCTTTTTCTATCGCAATGTGAAAGAATGAGCGTTGCAGCTCTGTCCCTGAAACTGCCCGTTGGGTTTCTCGTTTCATCTTTTATATAAAGATCTAAGTCATTGAAATAAATTATGGGTGTATTTCCCTCGTTTAAACTGATTTTTTTCTTCACGGGTAAAAGATCTTCATATCTCCAGAGCCCTTCTCCCCTGAAACTTACTTTTTTGATATCCTCTTTAACTACAAGCGGAGATCCGCACTCACAAATAGTTATATAACCATACTCTTTATTGCATCTGGGACAGATGTAAACCATAAACTATATTAGAGGCAGGAGATTAATAATCTTATGGAAGTTACAGGAATCAAGGACATAACTATAGAAACAGGAAAAGATATTTACGCAATAAAATCGGAGAAAAATACAGATATACCAGAATGGCTGGCTCTGTTTCTTGAAGAAGAGAAAATTGTAAAAGTAAAAATATACGATAACAAGTATTATCAGAGAATAATACTGAAAGAAAAAAAGGATAAAAAATTGAGTTCTTTGGACGATGATTTTTATGAAATTAGTGAGATATCACTTAAAAAGACTGATCCTGCGTATAGAAAGAAACTTGCCATATCATTGAAAGAACTTATAGATCTCAGGACGAGAAAATTGATGCAGTTTGCCATACAGAATGCAGAGATAAAGATTCCTCATAGAGAAAGAGTTTTATATAATAGGATAAGAAATGAAATAACGAACTGGTTTGCAGATGTAGAAGGGATCTTTGATGGAGATAGAGTATGAAGATATTTTAAACAGGTTCAGGGATTTTTTTCTGGCATATCCTGATGTGAGTAATCCGAAATATAAGGGACATATAGACGAGATGAAAACAACTGAAAAAAAATCTCTTGATATAGATTGTGACGATATTCTTGATTATGATCCAGAGTTATACGAAGCTACCGTGGAGAGGCCAGTAGATGTAATTCCCATTGCAGAAGACGGCTTAAAAAGTATACTTCTTGGAGAAGATGTTTTTGTAAGATTTTACAATGCAAAATCAGAAGAGATCGAGATCAGGAATCTGAGATCTATCCATGTAAATAAATTCGTCCAGGCAATGGGTATCGTTGGAAGAAGTTCTGAAGTAAAGCCCGAGATCGTGGAAGCTGTATTTCAGTGCCAGAGATGCGGACATATACAGATAGTGGAACAGGTAGAAGAGTTTTTTAAGAAACCGGGTATCTGTGAAAATCCTGCGTGTGGAAGAAACGGGCCTTTTAAACTTCTTGAGGATCAGTCCAAATTCAGGGACTGGCAGGTCTTAAAGATCCAGGAAAGACCCGAGAAACTAAGAGGAGGACGAATGCCGAGGAGGATTAATCTCATAATTCGCGATGATCTTGTAGAGCTCGCTAAAGCAGGAGACAGGGTTACTGTCTCGGGGATCTTGAAAACAGTTCAGGAAAGTACGTTCAAAGGCAAAAAAACAACTTTTCGTAAGTATATAGATGTAAACTCCATAAGGATAGAGGATCAGGATGTGGAGGAGATCAAGATCGCAAAAGAGGAGGAGGAAAAGATAAAAAAACTCGCTCAGGACCCTTTTATAATCGAGAAAATAGCGAGTTCCATCGCACCCGCTGTATACGGCTACCCCGATATAAAAGAAGCGATAGCGCTGCAGTTATTTTCTGGTGTTATAAAAGAACTTCCGGATGGAACAAGACTGAGAGGGGACCCAAACATACTCTTGGTCGGTGATCCCGGTGTTGCCAAATCACAGCTTCTTCAGTATGCATCAAGGATAGCACCGAGAGGATTATACACGAGCGGAAAGGGAACAAGTGCAGCTGGACTTACCGCAGCAGTAGTTCACGATGAGACTACGGGAGGATGGGCACTGGAAGCTGGGGCTCTTGTAATTGCTGATGGTGGGATAGCATGCATAGATGAGATGGATAAGATGAGTAAAGATGACAGATCGTCGATACATGAGGCCATGGAACAGCAGACGATAAGTATCGCGAAAGCAGGTATAGTCGCAACTTTAAATGCAAGATCAGCCATCCTCGCAGCTTCAAATCCGAAGTACGGGAGATTCGACAGATTCAAACCATTTGCTGAGCAGATAGATCTCCCTCCTACTCTTATATCAAGATTCGATCTTGTGTTTATAATCACAGATGTGCCTGATGAAGAAAGAGATAAAGCAACAGCGAAACATATTTTAGACGTGCACAGAAACGCTGAAGAAGTGATAAGACCTCCTATAGATCTGGAACTTCTTGAAAAATATATACTCTATGCAAAAATAAATAAATTTCCTGTTTTAACAAAACAGGCATCAAGAAAAATGCATAATTTTTATGTCCAACTGAGAAAAATAGCCCAGGATGGGGATTCCCCCGTACCTATTACTGCAAGACAGTTAGAGGCGCTTATAAGATTGGGTGAGGCAAGAGCAAAGATGAGACTTTCAAATAAAGTGGAGGCTGAAGACGCTGAAGCTGTAATAAAACTATTTAAAAACACATTATTCAAAGTAGGCATCGATCCTGAAACAGGAAAATTAGACATAGACGTTATAATGACAGGAAAGCCCAAATCCCAGAGAGATAGACTGATACATTTACTGGATATCATATCTGAACTGGATAAAGGAGATGGCATCTCTTTTGAAGACATAATGCAAGA
>DAOVEQ010000196.1 GCA_030668905.1 Thermococci archaeon | reverse complement strand
ATCATCTTGAGTATTCTACTCCTGTTTAATGCTGCTTATGCCGAAAAGGAGGGAAAAAAACAGAAAAAGGAAAAAGGGGAAAAATATTTCTCCTCAACCAGCTTTTCTGCCCTCTTGACAAGTGGAAACAGCAAGGATTTTACCTTTAGCATCGATACGGATCAAAATTTACATATCGGTAAAAACAGCTTTAATTTCAAAGGAAAAATTATCTACGCCCGGTCAGATAAAGAGAAGAAATCAGAAATCTATTTTTCTACACTCAAGTACAACTTCCATCTCAACTCCAGGACTTATCTCCTCGGATTAACGAAGTTTGATAGAAACGTCCTTGCTGGTTACAATTCTCGGTTTGCCGTTTCTGCTGGTGCAGGATACACCTGGCTTCAAAGGGAAAAAATCGATATCTCCTCTGAGGCAGCTTTTGGCTGGAGTACGGAAAACAACGCAGAAAAAATCACTCAGCAGTTTATAAATAACGATAATATAATTAAAAAGTCGAACATATCCTCTTCCTTCGTCTCTGCTATCATCTCCAGCAAGATCATTTGTAACGTATCATCCACCACTCAGTTGATGCACCAAGAAATACTGTTCATTAGCCTAAAAGAACTGGCAGGGTACAGGATAAATTCCTATTCCTCTATTTCAGTGGCCATAAGTCCTCAGCTTGCCCTAAAGACAAGTATCCAGATCAGCTATGAAAACAAGCCTGTCCCCGGGTATAAATCTACGGATCTTTTTATGCTCTCTTCTATAGTGTTTAAAATCTAATACACCTTCGTAATTATTGTAAGTTCTCAATAATTGGGGGTAGATTATATTTGTGACTAATCACTGGATTCCTGCTTTCGCAGGAATGACAGACACTTACACTCAATCGTCATTCCCGCGGAGGCGGGAATCCATAGCTACTACCCATACTTATTGAGAACTTACTAATTTTTAGCTTTTTCCCAATGCTGCTTGATTAAAGGGGAAAAAAGGGACAGACTACTTTTTCCCCTTGTCATCGCGAGGAGCATAGAAGATTCCTTCGCTTCGCTCGGAACAGGCTGAGCGATCTCATAAAAAATATTTAAATAAATCCAAAAAAATGTATATAATCCAAAATATTGGATTATGATTTTTTTTGACAAGGAAAGCGTTATTTCTATGATGTTGATAATAAATAAGTTAATCTTTAGTTAGAAATCCTAAAAATTGGCACGAATATTGCTTTATTAAAAGTGGAGTGTTTCAATCTATTCTTTTATATGAAGATCTCAAAAGGGCAAAAAGCTGATTACGAACGTCATGAAAAAACAAAATGTTGTTCAGATTTATTAAATAATTGTGTGAAGCCAAAAATCTTTACAAAGGGGGTGGTAATTACAGGATGATATGATTTTATAGGTTAAAGTTTGGAGTGGAAAGCGAAATTTTCCACTTCAGGGATCTAAACTTTATCTCGCTCAGCGTTTAAGCTCAAATAACGAATAAAAAGTTGAGCGAGAAAAACTTCTAATCCAAAAAAGGAGAAAAAAAAGAATGAGTAAATTGAAAACTTTTACCTCTACTCTACTTGCACTGTTACTGATTTGTGGATTCGTGACAGCTCAGGTGCCAACAGGAGCAAGAATCATTGGAACTATCACAGATGAGGAGGGCGAACCTCTTCCTGGTGTAACAGTGGAAACATTGAGCATGAGGCTTGTAGGTAAAATAAGTACAGTATCTGATACAAACGGTGTCTATCGTTTACTTGCTTTGCCCTCAGGGAGTTA
>DAOVEQ010000084.1 GCA_030668905.1 Thermococci archaeon | reverse complement strand
GAAGCTTCTTTTCATGAATTGGATCATGTAGGCTCTATATCCCTGATCCAATGCCCTGAAGGCGATCCCTAAAGCAGCCGTGGTTTTTCCTTTACCCTCTCCTGTATACACCTCAATCAAACCTTTCATAAAAAATCCTCCAGGCTCACCTGCTTTTTTTCAGTGACGATCTCATCAAAACTCGTGTCGAAGAATATTAACAGGGAATCTGCTATAGGTTTCAATTGTTTTTCTACGTAATGATCGTAATCTATCTTTACTTTGTCTAAATTTTCTATAGGTTCCGGACCTTTCTTTGTCATCACATACTTTATGACCCTGTCTTTAAAGTTCTCCAGTTTCCTTGCTGCCTTTACGTGAGGGGGTGTTATCTTCGTGTAAGATTCCAGATTTTTTCTTACTCCTTTTTTATAAACTAGAAGGGAATCAAGGTTGCCGGATTTTAGATCTTTTGTCACTTCTTTTATGTATGTTTCGTAATCTTCACTCAAAAATACTTTTTTTAATAGGTTGTACTGAAACTCTTTGGCTAAATCTGTCCAATCTCTCCTGACATATTCCAATCCCACTATATCCACGTTTTCCCCGATCAATCCTGCGTATCTCTTTTTTGCGCCCTTTTCCAGGTGTCTCTGTTTTGGGAGATAAAACTTTTCGTACAGTTTCTCAAACTCAAGTATGAGATAGTTTTTCGTTCCGTAATTCTCTGTGACGTACGAATCATAAAACTCATTTATATTTTTCTCTATCTCTTTCCCGATTTTTTCTGCCTCTTCATAATTTTTAACGTTCGAAACAACAAAAATCGAGTCTGTATCGCCGTAGATAACTTTATATCCTCTTTCTTCAACTTTTTTTGTTGTGAGGTTCAAAAAAGATCTCCCGAATGCAGTTATCGCATTTGCAATCTTTGAGTTATAGAACCTGCAGTTTTGATTTCCGAGAACGCCAAAAAAGGAGTTCATGATAATTTTGATGGCGTACTGTTCTTCGTATATATGTTTCACTTTTTTTCTCTTTTCCATAAGTTCTAAGATTATCTCAGGAAGGATGGCCTTCTCATCTTTGAAGTAAACATCATTCGGAGCTTTTATCTTTGTTTTTTCTTCTGTAAATGTCATAGGATCAATATTCATTGTTACCATTATCGATGGATACAGACTCCGAAAATCGAAGAGAAGAACGTAATCATAGATTCCGTATAAAGGTTCTCTGACAAGACCGCCAATGACATGCTTTCTTTCTCCACCCGCGACTGAAGGACAGACTACCCCCCTTTTTCTCGCCTTTCTTAAATATAAAGAATCAAAAGACGCTATAGATCCCTTCACTCTATCCAACTGTAAACCCGTTATCCCTGCCATTTTTTTTGTAAACTCAATGAGCTTTTTTTCTTTGAGGATATTGTAAACGAGTTCGGCGTCCTTTTTATTATACTCCAAGAGTTTTTCAGGATTTTGTTCAAAGATCTTACGGATATCCTTCTCGATCTCAATCTTTCTTTCTCCCAAAACCTCGAAAGCAGCTGTATCCAGCTTATAATCTTCAAGTTTTACAGCAAAATCTCTAACTAAATACATTCCATCGAGAACCATCCTTCCGTCGAGAGTTACTCTCGAAGCCCTGATAAATGATCTCTCTATCCTGAACTTCGTGCCTCTTTCAGATCTCCCCAGATCAAAAGAGATTTTATATTTTGAAAATCTCTTTTTAAGATACTCAAAATCGAAATCTATAACATTCCATCCTACGATAATATCTGGATCCTCTTTTATTATATATTTTTTAAATTCCATCAGTAATTCTCTTTCATCAGAACAATAATTTGATTTTTTTATCTTTTTTTTAATTATAAAACTTTTGTATTCTTTCCCATTGTAAAAACTAACACATATTATTTCTTGCGTTCCTTCATCCACTTCTATATCTACCGAAAGTATCTTAAGAAGTATATCTCCCTCAGAAGGTAATATTTCAGGATTTTTGTAGATTCTGTTTACTCTTTCTCCATGAGTATACTCCCCGTTTATATCTATAACTGAATATATATTATAATCAAATAAAAATCTGTAAGCAAATCGTATATCTGCCTCATAGCACTCTATGCTATTTTCCTCAAACTCTCTCCTGAGTTTCTTAACGTCTGAAGGTATATCTGTGTATACTTTTACTACTTTTTCTTTTGAAAAATTCACAAACTCTGTTTTTTCATGATCAAAATTCTCAATTTCCAATGCAGAATTGAGATCTCTTTCTCTGATAAAAAAGTAAGGTCTGTATTCTTTCAAACACAAAAAGCTTTCTCCATTCTCCAATCTACCGTATAATCTAACAAATACCTTGTTACCCTTAATCTCGTATGTTGGATGAACTATAAAACCTTTCATCAATACAATTTCTCAGCATAATTTTTATATCTATTGATTATACCTCCCTGAGTTAGAGTTGCAATTAAAAGAAAAATTATATAAACTTCTAAGCAATAACAAATATAGTATATGGGCGATATATGTAAAACTATATAACAGAGGATAATAAAATGGATAATAAAAAAGAAATGAAGGACTTAAACGAGTATAAAGAAAAGCTATCTGCAGTATACGACCTATCGAGAGAGATGAGTCTGAGTCTGGATTTAGATCATATCTCGAAAACTGTATTAAATACAGTGAAAAGAGTTTTTAATTTCGATATCTGCGGACTTCTTTTGATAGACGAAGGAAAAAATGAGCTTTATGTTAAAGAATTTTATGGTTATGATGAGAAAGTTAAAGACTTTAGAATAGCATTGGATAGTCCTGCCGGAATCACAGCTCATGTTGCAAGAACAGGAGAATCGTATTATTGTTCCGATGCGAAAAAAGACAAAATATATTTAAATTGCTGTTCAAAAACCAAATCCGAAATCTGTGTCCCTTTAAAAATTAAAGATAAAGTAATTGGCGTTCTAAATGCAGAAAGTGAAAAATATAATGCTTTTAACGAGAAAGACTTAGAATTGCTGCAGACCTTAGCATCTCAAACAGCAATTGCAATGGAGAATGCAAGACTTTTCAGAGAGCTTTCATCTTTAAAAGAGTTCAATGAAACGATTGTAAGTTCTCTAAACGAAGGGATCTGGGTTGAAGATGAAAAGGGCTTCTGTACGTATGCAAATCCAAGGATGAGGGAGATGTTGGGCTGCTCTCAAAAGGAGATTATCGGAAAACACTGGGGCGAGATCATCCATCCTTCTGAATATGGGCGTGTGAAGAAAGAAACTGAGACAAGAAGCAAGGGAAGAGCATCTTCTTATGAAACATTCTTGATCAGAAAAAATAAAGAAAAAGTTCCTATTATCATTTCTGCTACCCCTTTATTTAAGGAAGGTAGATTCATCGGGACAATGGGAGTTCTGGTAGATGTAACAGAGCAAAGAGAGGCAGAAGAAAAGCTATCTACAATATACGATTTATCAAAAGAGATGAGTCTGAGCTTAGACTTGGATCAGATTTCAAAAATTATTTTGGATGCAGCGGAAAAAGTTCTGAATTTTGGCAATATTGACTTATTTTTAGTGAATGAAGACACAAATGAATTGCATCTGAAAGAGTGTAGAGGATTGAAAGAATCTGAGATGGACACGATAATTCCAATATCTGGTAAGGAGGGAATTACTGCTCATGTTGCAAGAACTGGAGAATTGTTGAATATTTCAGATGTGAGAAAAGATGAAAGATATCTTTTTGGCTTAAAAGGATCCAGATCAGAGTTGTGTGTTCCTATAAAGATAAAAGATAAAGTTATTGGAGTATTAGATGCTGAAAGCAAAGAACTCAATGCTTTCTCAGAAGAAGATCAGAGATTGCTTGAAACATTGGCATCTCAGGCAGCGATCGCGATAGAAAATGCAAGACTTTTAGAAACAATAAGAAAATCTTCTGAACTTCAAAAGCTGTTTGTCTCTATACTAAGTCATGATTTAAAAAATCCTCTCACTGTGATAAAGGGATATGCATATTTAATAAAAAGGAATGCAGATGAAAAAGTTAATGAAAAAGTTAAAATATATATCAGAGAAATGCAAAAGAGTATAGAAAAAATGAATATTCTTATTGCAAATGCGAAACTTTATTCTCAGCTGAAAGAAAAAGCGTACAAAAAGGAGTTTGAGAAGAGATATCTTGAAGATATAGTAAAAGAAACATTAAGAGACTTAGAAAAAAAGTTTAAAGAAAAGAATATAGATACTGCCTATAAAGCCGAAGGAACGTATCCAGTTAATGCAAACTCTACATTGGAAGATGTTTTTCTTAATTTAATAGACAATGCTATAAAATATTCTCAAGAAAATGGTAAAGTAGAGATTGATATAGAGGATAAGATGGATAAGTGGAGAATAAGCGTAAAAGATTGGGGGGAGGGAGTTCCAGATGAACTCAAAGAAGCAGTATTCGAAAGATTTGAGAGAGGGGATGTGGATGTTAAAGGAAGTGGACTCGGATTGGCGATAGTAAAACAGATAGTAGATATGCATGAAGGTAAAGTTTGGGTAGAGGACAATCCTGAAGGAGGGAGCATATTCTTTATCGAGATACCGAAAGTGACGAAGTGAATGCTATATTTTTCTCTTCCATATCCCGAGAACATGTCTCGATCCCGAGAGGCTCTGTATCTCGGATACGTAAATAAAATCTTTATAGACGTCTATAATATTAAATGAGTTCCCAAATAGACTTCTCTGTCTTTTGCACGAGAGAGAGTTGGCATTAACAACCAATGTATTCTCGATCTTTCTCGCTGAGGGATGAGAAGAATGACCCGTAAGAACTAAATCTATTTTCAGTTTGGTAAGTTCATAGAGTATGTCACCCGCGTCTTCCAAAAGTCCTTTTTCTCTTGTATTCTCTATTGGGAGTAAATTGTGATGTAAAACTATAGCTTTAAACTCTGAAGGATTCCTGGAGAACTGTTTTATCCTGTCAAGTTCCCCTCTACCTATCACACCTATATTTGAGTCGTACTGAGAGGAATTCAGGAATTTAAATGCTACTTTTTTTGTTACATGTGTCTCTATAAAATCAAAGTACTTTGGGAATAGACTATAACCCAGATAATTAATATCTCTTGGTCCGGGAACAAAAAATATTGGTGTTTTGAGATATTTAGCTGCAAGAGTATAGTTTTTATTTAGACCTTCATTGACAATATCTCCGCAGTGTACAACGAAATCAGGATTTAATGTACTTATTTTTTTAAAAGCATTTAGAAACATCTTTTTATTAAAAATATCGCTATCATCTATGTACGTTCCAGCTATCTGGACTATTCTAAACAATTTTTCACTGTTAACGTTGTATATCCTCTCTTTTTTTCTTTCGTATT
>DAOVEQ010000117.1 GCA_030668905.1 Thermococci archaeon | reverse complement strand
TAGCAGAAAATATTGAGGTAGGGTAATTCACCAGTGCCTTCAAATTCTCTCCAATATCCGCCCTGAGTATCGTATTCGACAGCCCACTCCGGCAGCCGATCTTCATCCAGATACTTATCTACAACAATGGTATATGTGGGGAGCATTTCATATGAATCCAGCATGAAGTCCTTTAGATCTACTTTCACCGTCTTAGAAGATGGTGTCGTTGTTGTAGTATCTCCGTTATCTGAGATGCAACACGTCAATAAAAGCACACAAATTACTATACCAAAAGGGAATTTTCTTTTCATACTGTTATTTATTTAGGTTTAATATTTATATTTTTCCGTAGTGAACGAGGGTACAGTTGCAGTAAATGGTATTGTTGTAGTTAAGTGGGCACGTCCTCAGATAGTTCCATTGGTGCGTCTGGAATTTTGTTGGCGACTCTATTTCCGATATCGAATATATCGTCCCACGACATGGGTTGGGATCCCCAGACCTTTACCAGAACGTTTTGTTTTATGAAATAAAGCCAATGTGTGGTGTACCACTTTTCTCCACTTTTGTACTGATACTGGAACGCAAACGTACCATCGCCTATAGAGGGTGAAGAGACAATTGAGAAATCTCTTCGCGTCGAAGACTCTTTCACACGTGCTTCCTGGTATCCCTTCACGTAGTTAAACAGATCTTGTATACGGTCTGGTGGATAAAGCGAGCACGTAACCTCAGTATTCATGTCTGATTTATATTGTCTCCAGTATGCAGCCTGCCAGCCGTGTTCAATCTCATAATCTGCTCTGTCCTCTTCTTTCAAATATTTCTCATCGCCGATGGTAAATCCGTACAGCATTTCGTTCAGATCTAAAACTAAGTCCTTTGGATCTACTTTCACCGTCTTAGAAGAAGGTGTCGTCGTTGTAGTTTCCCCGTTATCTGAGATACAGCACGTCAACAAAAATACGCAAACCAAAATACCAAAAAGGAATTTTCTTTTCATATCGTTAATTACTTAAGTTCAATATTTATATCTTTCCGTATTGAAAAGGAGTTTACATCAGTCTATCTCTTCTTCCTTTTTAAAGCACTGAAAATGTTTATAATTATGAATAGTATAAAGATTGCAACAGGAAGAAATGCTGAAGGCCCTATACTCTCTATATACTCCCAGAATATGTTTATAAATACCAGGACGACAAAAATAACTATAATCACCCAGAACAGTGAAGAAAATGCTGGTTCGGATTTTACAGGTCCGTGTGTGTCTCTCTTTGGAATTTTACGTTCTCTATACTCGAATATATCCTCTTTTTTCTCCATTAATTATATTAACGAACTGCAGTATTTAATGTTTTCTATTATGGAGAAATATAAAATAGAAAATTAATCTTCCCAGAGACCGATATTCTTCAAAAACTCTTTGTCATATGATCTGCTCATCATCATGTCCTTATGCTGGTACAGTTCTCTTTCTAGATGGTCTAACGTCAGATAAAAGGCATCTTGAGGACCCAATCCGTTATCTGTAGCTACAAAGAACCCTCCTTCTGTACCCATTCTGATCCTGCAGTTATAAACTTTTTTTCCTTGAGGAGTTTCCTTAAGTTTTTTGAAATATACAAAAACGTCTCCACTTTTCAATATCTTGGCATATTTTTGGAGTACTACCTCTAATTCTTTAAGCATCTCTTCTCTTTCAAAGATCGTTCCTATCCCAGAAAATGTTATATAAAAACCCTTTCCTTTCTTAGGTATAGCTATTTGCTCTAGAAGATCTTTCCCTGTAACAATACCCACAATATCCTTGCCATCAGTTACTACTAGATATACTACCCCTCTAGATATCATTTTTTCTATCCCTTCTTTTATTTTAGCTTTATTATTTATTGTTTCCACAGTGGTACCCATTATTTTTCTGACAGGAGTACTTAAACGGGATCTTTTTTCGCTTATGTAGGTACCTGCTTCTATCGAGTCTAAAGGAGCTGTTACCTCTCTCAGAATATCAAACATTCTCACGATCCCTACAAGTTCCCCCTTGTCATCTACCACTGGAAGGTGGGATATATTATACTCATGAAATATATTTATTACCCTGGCCAAAACATCGTCTTCGTTCACCAATATAAGATCTCTTGTCATTACTTCACTTATTTTCTTGTCACCGAGTTCTTTTTTTATCACTCTTTTTAAGATCATGTCCTGATCCACAATTCCTACCATCTTTCCTTTATCAAAAACAGGAATGTTCTTAATATTGTTCTCTATCATGAGTTTTGCCATCTTTACCAAATTTGTGTCCAGGGATATTTTTGGCACTGAATAAACAAATTTTTTTATTTTTGCTTTTGGATCTATTCTTGGTTTGATAACCTTTCTATCGAGAAGAACGCCTTTAAATTCTTTATCTTTGAATACATAAAGAACTTTTCTCTTTTTAAATTTCTTTATAGCGTCACCTATACTTGCGTCATAGTCAATCTCTTCAAAATCTTTGGAAACTATCTCTCTTGCTTTTATATTTTCCATTTTTTCACCCCAAGGAAAAAAAGAAAGGGTAAACAGAAATTACTTTTGTAACTTCTGTTTATTCAATTTTTATTTTTTTCCTTGATACTTCCTCAGATATTTTTGACAGTATTATTTCCAAAACTCCGTTGTTATATTTTGCTTTTACCTTATCGGGGTCCACTTTTGTGGGCAAAGGTACTGTTCTATAGTATCCCGCATAGCCTCTTTCCTGATAGAAGTACCCTTCCTTTTCTTCTGTTATTAATTTCTTTTTGAAGCTTTTATAGTTAACGCATCCTCATTGATGTCTATCTCGATATCATCTTTGTTGACACCGGGAAGTTCTGCTTGTATCACGAGTTCTTTGCCCCCATCCACAACGTCCAATAATGGTTCTCTGTAATTAAACGGCTTTATTCCTTTGGATGGAAGGGAAGGTTTTGTATAGATACTACTGAACATTCTGTCCATCTCCTCTTGTATTCTTCTTATCTCATCAAATATATCCATACTGATCACCTCTTTGTTTTTTTCAAAACTATATAGGTAATAACTATTTAAAAATCTTTTGGTCTAATATATTATGGATATAACTAAAAGTTATGGTAAATAACTAAAAGATCTACCGAAAACTTTTTAAAGGGGAACATATTATATATTAATGTGATCACTATGGTCAGGTTTAAGGTTACAATAAAGGACGAAGAACCTCCATTTGAAAGAGACGTGGACAAATACATAAAATTCTTGTGCGACGTCCTGGGATTATCCACAGGAAGGGACACAGACGATACTACATGTAAAGTGTTTAAAAAAATAGTGGTACATTCCAGTAAAGGGGGTGTTACAACTACAAAAGAGATCTGTGAAGAGATAAATATGAGTAGAGGTTCTGTAGTAAACCAGATAAATAAGATGATTGAGGCTGGAATGCTTAGAAAAGAAGGAAATTACTATGTTCTAAGAAGAAGAAACTTGATCAGAACTATGTGGGAGATAAGAGAGGATATTTTGAGAATGTTCGAAAAAATAGAGGAGATAGCAGAAGAATTGGATGAAGAAATAGGTTTACCAAAAGAAAAGAGGTGATTTTATGAAAATAAAGGTTAGAGATGCTTATAAATCAGATTATGGTAGAGGGATAGTAAGAATAAATCCCAGAGTCTTTGAAGAACTCGAATTGAGTTCCGGGGACACGGTACTCATAGAAGGAGAAAAAAAAGCGGTAGGACTCGCTTGGATGTCAGATGAGGAGGAAGGAATAGCGAGAATGGATGGGATACTGAGGCATAATGCGGGTGTGAGCATAGATGATACTGTAGAGATCAGTAAAGCAGAGTGTGTTCCTGCAAAAGAGTTAAAACTTGCTCCAAATCAGGGGATAAGATTTGATCAGGGTTTTGTAACGTATGTACACAATAGAATCCTGAATATGCCTTTCCTCAATGGAAACGTTGTTGTGATAGAGATAATGGGAAACGCGCT
>DAOVEQ010000148.1 GCA_030668905.1 Thermococci archaeon | reverse complement strand
CGGTTACAGAATACAAAGGATATATCTATTTCCTTTTTAACGATATACTCTAAAAGATCCCTTGCTGCCTTATCCCTTCCTGTAGAAAACCATCCTATCATGATATATATGGGAGGAGACGGCATATAAAATTATTCGTTGCTACTTTTTTTCATGAGTTTTAGATAAAGTTTATATCCGGTCTCAGCTACTACAATGAGAAAGATTACAAAAATTCCCATAAGCATCTGACTACCTAAAATTCCCAAACTAAGGACTATCAATACAAGCACTACAGCTATTATAATATCTTTATCCATTTTTTCACCTCTTTTTTATATAGTGATAACAGAAAGATCTATTATGACTTTCATTTCTATCCAACTCTGTTTTGCACTCCAATAAATCATTCTTAAATTTTTCGTTTCTTCCCAGCTATCTTTTGCTTTTTCTGTTTCACCATTTTTACAAAATTCTAAAATTTCTTCTTTTTTCGATCTTATCTTTTCTTCTAAATTTTCCGAAGATTCTCTTTTATTAATTGTTGGAGTTAGGTTTTCTTTTGGAACAACTACTAAATAGAGTCCATCAACTTTTTTTACTGCAGAGGGCCAGGGGAAGATATAGCGAAATTCTTCATTTTTTATTCCTTGTAATCCCTTAATAACTTGCAACTTCAGATATTCTTCTTTATACTTCCAGAAATCTCTTTCTAATGCATCAATTTCATTGAATGTTTCTTTTATTTTTTCAATATCAGCTTCTTCTATAGCGTTATTCATTTTTGGATATTTTTGCATTATTATTTGCTCTCCAGTAAGTTCCCACGCATTCATTTTAGCTGAAATTTCTATATCCTCTACATTTGAGAGGGATTTTGCTTGGATAATTATTAACTTTTTATCATTAATTAGTAGAAAAGCGCATAAAGAGGAAAATAATATCAAAGATAATAACAAGATTATTATAAAAACTATTAGTAAAAATTTATATTGTTTTTTCATCATTTTAAACTCAATTTTCCTTTTTCCTATGGGAAATGAGGTATTCTCCTTTCTTAACATAGCATAGGTAATGATACAAACTATCCACAGCCATAAAGCCAGAGGAAATGTAAACTTCACATTTTCTTTTATTAGGGAGACATATTCTTCTTTCAAGGACCGTATTTCAAATGGAAACACATCTCCACCGTTAGTTACAATATCGTTCATGGATTTAAGCATTTCTATGTCAAATATAGCTTTATTTGTCTCGCCATTTTCTATGTTTGTTTTATATCTTTCCAATGTTCTCTCATAAAATCTTTTCAATGCTTTAATATCTGTATCGACTGTAAGGTTCTTTTCTAACTCTTTTTCACTCATCTCATATTTTTGTGCATCATCAAAATCTGGAAGTTCTTTACCTAAATACTCTAGAAAATCTCTCCAGGTTTGTTCATTCCAATCTTCAAAACTCATGTCATGTTCTTTTTCAAAAATAGATTGATATTCGCTGAATGTAGATTTATAGTTCATAAATGCATTTCCAATGCATGGTATCATTTGAGAGTTATAGATCATTTTTTTTCTTGTAACGGGCAATGATCGCAGTGTAAGCACTGGGAAAATTCCAACTCGCCCCATATTTTCCATCTCCGAAATCATAACTTCATTAATATATACGGTCTGATCATTTATTTTTTCGATAAAGAAATTATCATTTTCTCCGGTTTTCTGTTCAGAAAGCTGTTTATATTGATTCTTCAGAGTACACTCATACCACTCATTAAAATACCGTGCGTTTCTATAGGCTTGATGTACAGATGTAATATAAAAGCTAAGAAAAAAAATTAAAAGAAACACTATGATATAGTTTTTATATTCTTTTTTCATTTTACCCACATTTTCTGTCAACAAACAATATAACATTGGGTATAAAAACTTTTTGTGCTCAGACAGTAATTTTATTTTTCCGATAAGATGTAGTTTTGAAACTCAACAGAAAGATCGATGATCTTTGATCCATCGTACATTACTAATCCATCAGATTTTTTGATCTCGTTTTTAATACCCACAAGCCAATATTCTCCATTCCAGCCTATATTTTGAATGCGAATGCCTTTCAGTAAATTTTCGCTAGAGAATTTTCTTACCATTGAATAAAAAAATTTATAAACATTAAAGTATACGTATATCTATGGGAGAAAGAAGACATAACAAAAAGGGGAATGAAAAGGAAGAAAAAGTATATTATACTAAAGACCTATTTTCTCCTAGCAGAGCTGCAACACTCATTCTCATCGTTGAAATTATTGTGATTTACTTTACCGTCAAGGAGATACTACTCTGGGAAGATTTAGTTTATAACATTCTTGTGGGACTCGGATGTGTGTTTCTGCTCAGCGCACTGCCTCATTCTATAATACCAAAGTACCGCAGACCTATCTTAGGGAAGTCATTGCAGGATTGATGCTTCTCACAGCAGGCACAGTAATGTTATGCAAACCCGAATGGTGGCCTTTGATACCAGTTATCGTTTGCGTACTAATAGTTATCTACAGATTTAGAAAAATGAAAGGAATTGAATGAAAAAACTTATAAATGTTAAAATATAACGATAGCTATGACTAAAAGAAGACACGACGAAAAAGATGAAAAGCACGAAAAGGAAGAAAAAGGCGGCGAAAAGGAAGAAAAATTCACTAGAGATCCAATTTCCGCTATCTTTGTAGGAGTTCTCGTCATTTTTCTGGGGATTGTGTTCTATTTCGCCAGCAATGAGATGTATGGTATAAGCTGGGAAAATGTGTGGAATTACATTCTTATGTGCGTGGGCGGTGCGTTCCTGCTCAGTGCACTGCTCCATTCCATAGTACCTCAGTACCGCAGACCTATAATGGGAGAAGCCTTTATCGGGGTGATACTTGTCATAGTAGGTACAGTGTCGATATACGAAATCGAATGGTGGCCTTTGGTACTCATTATCGTAGGTGCACTCGTAATTATCTACGGACTCGGAAAAATGAGAAGGCAAGAAGGATCTTAGTAAAAAAAACTCTCTACAAAATGCTTTAAAACGGTGAACCTCCTATCTCTCCCTATGACAGTAAAGTAGGGATCCCCATTACATTTAATGAGATCTCCTATTTTATATCGTGGGAAGAGTGAGGAGGAAATAATTAATTTCCCGATTTCTCTCTTTTTCATCTCATGGAGCATTTTTATTTTACCTTTCACTTCGACTTCAAAGTAATACATATCATAATTGGGTGTAACACAC
>DAOVEQ010000172.1 GCA_030668905.1 Thermococci archaeon | reverse complement strand
GGTCTCCACGGCGAAAAAACACATAGGTTCGTTGAAGAGGCGAAGAACATAGAACCCGATGTGTTCCTCTGTGAAGGAACAAGAATAGATGACGATAGAAAAGACAGTGAAAAAAAGGTGAAAGGCGAAATAGGAGATTTAATCTCACGAGGCAAAGGAATCGCATTTGCCGAACATCCAAAAAAAGACATCGATAGAGCAAAAACGATCTATGACTCGGCAAAAGACAACGAAAGGGATTTCGTTGTCGATCTCAAGCTTGCCTATCTCATAGAAAAGCTCGGGAAGATGTCCCCTCTTGATATAAAAGATCTTAAAATCTTGATACCGAAAAAGAAGTGGGGGCTCATAGACAAAAGAGTATCAAAAGATCAGATACTGAAGGATTATGAAAAATGGGAAAGAAACTTCATATTCACAGATGATACTATAAAATGTAAAGAACTGAAGAATAATCCAAAAGATTATGTTGTCTCTACCAGTCTCTGGGAGATGAACCAGTTGATCGATATACAACCAAAAAATGCTATCTGGATAAAATCCAACTGTGAGCCCTTCTCTGAAGACATGGAGTTAGATGAAAAAAGAAAACAACATTGGTTAGAACATTTTGGAATAAAAGAATACCCTGCACATGCCTCAGGACATGCTTCTGGTCCCGAGATAAAACAGATGATAAAAGAGATTAATGCTAAGAAAGTAATACCAATACATACTGAACATCCGGAGATGTTTTGATACAGTAGCAAAAGGTTTTTATCATTTCAAATTATAACTATTCTGGTGATAGGATGTCAAAACCAAAATTTGAAATCTTTAAAGATACGAGTGGTGAGTTTAGATTTAGACTGAAAGCGCCCAACGGAGAAATAATTGCAATAAGTGAAGGGTATACAACTAAAGCTTCTTGCCTGAACGGGATTAAGAGCGTCAAAAAGAATGCTCCGATAGCTGAAGTAGAAGAAATAGGAGAATAAAAGATATTCTTAGATATTTTATCTTGTTTCCTAACACGAATCGAGATCACTACAAACCAAAACCTTTTTCAGGCAAAACTATCATGTTTACCCATGAAAAAATTCCATTATACAGAAGTAAAAAAGGAAAAAGCTGAGGAGGGAGCTGTTAATACAACTGTGAGATGGCTCATCGCAAAAAATACAGGTGCAGAGAACTTTGCAATGCGTTTGTTCGAAATAAACTCAGGAGGATACAGTCCGTACCATAAACATCCCTGGGAACATGAAGTATTCGTATTGGATGGCGAGGGTATTGTTCGTGGAGAAAATTGTGAAGAAAAAATATCGAAAGGTGATGTCTTATTCATACCCGCAAATGAAAATCATCAGTTGAAATGTACAGGAAAAACTCTAAAATTTTTGTGTTTGATTCCGTATAAAAGATAGACTACTATTTCCAGGCTTCTCTCCTATCTTTCAACTGTTTTTCTTTTTCGGGCCATATGCCAGTTTTTTGACATATACCAAGTATATGACTGCATATAGGATTCCCCTTGAAAAAAGGACAGTTGCACTCATATCTCCCATTTTCATATTTTACCCAGTATCTCCCATATTTTTTAGAGTTAACGACATATCTGAATCTTTTCCATCCTCCATTTTCAGATCTTTCCCCATCTATAAATTGTATACTCTTTGACTGCCTGAGGTACTCTCTGCTCATAGCATATTTTACAGAAAGTCTTCTATCTTTTATAATCATATTTTCGATCCATTCAGGTATTTTCTTCATTTCAAACCTTCTCTTATTTCACCATTTGGCAGCATATTGTCTGGATGAGATATCCCTCTTTCTTCCATTTGGTATCTCACACAGTTTTTGTAATCGCCCAGGCAATACTTTTTGACCCAGTATGATTCGAGCTTATTCTGATCTGTAAAATATTTTATAGGACAAGCACGATACCATTTACATTCATTCATTTTCTCGATCTTACCTTCTTATAAGAAAGAAAATCCAATACATAGAACTGCAGAAAGAAACAAAATCTCCATTGCCGCGTAAGATAATCTTTTCTTTCTACTCAAAATTTTTCCTCTCGTTTCTCTTAGAGCGTTTACTGTTATAAACGCAGTTCCGAAAAGGATCAAGATAACGAAGATTGGATTCATATATATCACCTAATATCTATTCGTTCTCAGATGTTAAAAAGTTTTCGCAAATTTACCCCTTTACATTTATTATAGGTTTTAACATTGCGACTTTTTTTGCGATTCCTGACTTGTCCATGCATTCCACAACATTTATAATATCTTTATAAGCTCCCGGTGCTTCTTCTGCAATCCCTGCCATTGAGTGGCCCCTTACGTATATCCCCTTATTCTCTAACTCTTTTAGCAGTTTATCTCCCCTGTACTGATGTTTGGCTCTCTTTCTGCTCATGGCTCTTCCCGCACCGTGAATCGCCGATCCAAACGTTGTGTCCATACCTTTTTCAGTGCCTCTCAAAATAAACGAGCACGTACCCATAGTTCCGCCGACTAAGACGGGCTGCCCTATTTTTC
>DAOVEQ010000126.1 GCA_030668905.1 Thermococci archaeon | reverse complement strand
CAGAGGTATCTCATCGAGCCAAAACCATCTATCAAGCTCATTGATTTCATAGATTCCTGGAGAGGGTGAGTCGTACCAGCGCTGTCCCGAGATGCCTGTTACTGTTACTGAGTACACAGATATTCCTGAGTCTGTTAGACGTTCTGTCCACGTGTCGTCGCTCATAAGATTGCTCGTTATCTTACATGCGTGCCAGGCACCGTATAATGTCAGTACCGGTGCATTATTCAGCTCTTTCAGCACGTACTGGATGTTCCGTGCGATCGCTTCCTCCCGAATACCGAAGGCACTGAAGGGATATCCCTTTTTATGTTTGAAATACCACTGAATCGAGGCCCTTACCGTTTTTAACTCATTAAGAGTAGATTCTTTTTCTGTGAGTTCTTCAAGCTTCTCCACCAGTTCCATCATCATACTTTCATCCCATTTTTCGAACTCTTCTAACGATGGAACGGCAATGACTTCAGCGCCGATCTCTTCTGCTAACTCAACAATGTGCGTGTAAAGTTGGGAAAGAGGAAAGTTCACATCCACAAGATGTACCCTGATCTTCTCCCTATCGGGAAGCTCCTCGTTAACCTCCCGTATCTTCTCGAGGACATCAAACCTATCAGGCCTATTCCAAAGACTCTCAGGGAACTCCTCACTCTCTCCCAGAACGTAAGAGTTAGCCTCCTCTCCTGCATGTTGGTTGGCTTCGAGAATAACATCGCGTAATCCAATAGTTTCATGGAGCGTTTTCAGGTACTCAATAAACAGGAGATGGACTTCTTGCTGACCATGGTACTCCCCAATGAGATAGATATCGTATCCAGAAGTTGAAAGCGGCAGAGCATTCATATTGTTGGTGAGGTAGAGACCTGGATATTCCTCCACTTCTATTATATCCTCATACTCCTCCGAAAAGGGACTTATACATCCTGCCAATACACTTACTATAGCCAATAATGCAAGAGAGCACCCCAGTATAGCAGAACTTCTTCTCATTCTTACACACCTTTTAAACTATATGCGTTATAAATACATTTTTTCTTTATAAATAGTTTACTTTTCACCTTGAATGAATTACGGAACTAAAATACTCGAACGAGTTTTACTGCAAGATAGGTTCAAACCTTTCTATCCATGTATTCGAGTATTTCATTTACATACAGCTTCAGTTTTTCGTACTGCATCTCAGCTATAGGTTTCGGATGGGTAATGTCGTTTCTTATCTCATTTAACTCTATCATTCTCCCTTTTATCCAACCTATGTTTATAAAATATTTTCCAAAAACAATTTTCCAGTTATCAACATCATTTTTATACAGGATTATAGAGAGATAATGGGAAAAATCCGTATAATATAGGAGAGGTTGAATTTTTTTCTTTCTGAGTATTGCTTCTTCTCTTCTCTCCTCACAAAGACCCTGTATATTCTTTGGAATCCCCGTTTCCCACCAATTTTCTCCATAATGTTTTTTTAAGGTTTTTACAAAGAAGTTTCTGAGTTTTCTCTCAAATCTTGATAAAGTTTTATAAGCCTGAAGATTTCTATCCTCCTCTGTTTCCATAGCTTTCTCTTTTTTAAGGCTTATATCATCTAATATTCTATCTACTACTTCTAAGACTTCCTTTTTTCTCAGGGGTTTATTGATTATGTAATCTTCTCCTCCTTTTCTCATCGTCTCTACAGCTACTCTCTCCGATCCATAGGCTGTTATTATAACAACTGCGATATCTTTATTCCATTCTTTTATCCTTTCAAGCACCTTCATACCATCGAGCTTTGGCAGCATATAATCCAGTAATACCAGATCAGGCTGTTCTTCGAACGTCTTATTTAGAGCTTCTTTACCATCTGTAGCTACTATTATTTCGCACTCTACATCTTTAAGGATTGTTTTTAAAAGTTTTACATTGTCTGGGGTATCATCCACTATTAAAATCTTATTTCTTTCCATTTACATCACCTATTGGGATTTCAAATATAAATTTTGACCATTTTCCATACTCACTTTCTACCCATATTTTCCCATTATGCATCTTTATGAAATTCTTTGTTATTGCAAGTCCCAAACCCGTACCTGTATACTCCTTTGTCTCCAAGGGCTCTACCTGTTTAAATTCATCAAAAATGAGGTCATAATACTTCTTTTTTACTCCTATACCTGTGTCCTCAACTTCTACTCTGAGATTATTCTCTATTTCAGTTGATCTGATATAGATCTTCCCATTTTCTCTATTAAATTTTATGGCATTGCTCAAAAGATTGAGCATAACCTGCATAATCTTTCTCATATCTGCTTTTATTACAGGATCATCTTTCAGATATTTTAAAATGTTTATCTGCTTTTCTTTTGCCAGAGGATCTACCATTTTCAGACTTTTTTCAAGGACTTCAGAAAACCTGAAACCTGTAAGATACATGTCTGATTTTCCGGCTTCTATTCTGGATATTGTAAGCAGATCTTCTATCATATAAAGTAAATTCTCGCTATTCCTTAGAATAGTCTGCGAGTAATCTTTCTGCTCTTCGTTGAGATTTCCATCGTCTAACATGACCTCTGTAAATCCTATTATAGAGTTAAGGGGAGTTTTTAATTCGTGGGATATGTTGGCTAAAAACTTAGATTTTGTTCTGCTTGCTTCTACAAGTTCTTCGTATGACGCTTTTAATTTTTCGTTTATCAGCTTTAACTCTGCGGTTCTTTCTTCAACCTTCTTCTCAAGAGCAGAGTAAGATTCATTTAATTTCCCTGCCATAATATTGAACGATTTTGCAAGAGTTTTTAGTTCATCACTTCCAGTTTCAGAGATTTTTGTGCCGAGGTCACCCTCTGCAATCTTTTCTGTAGCGTTTGTTAAACTGACTAAGGGCTCTGTAATTATTTTTGATAAAAAATAACTTATAGATACAGCTGAGATTATGACTACTGAAACAACTATATAAAACCCTATCTTGAATGTACGGACAGATTCTAAAATTATGTCTTTTGGATTTGACATTATTAAAAACCATCTCTGGTTCTGGACCTCTACAGGCACATAAGAGATTATTTCATTTCCTACTATACATGTTCCCGATTTCCCAGATAGGATCTCCCCAACATCTGTATTATAATCTTTATGAAGACATTCTTTAGTATTGAACACAGTACTCCATCCCTTTAATTTATTGGGGTGATACAGATAATTTCCGGATTCATCGGTAAAAAATACTTCCGGTTTTGAAGTTTCAAACTCAGAGAAAAACTCGGTAAGATAAGCTTCTGTATATACATACCCGCTTCTTTCTTCATCTATGAATATTGGCGCCGCAAAAAGGATGATGGGTTTAAAGGGTATCTCAAAAACTCCTTTATTTCTTTTTAAGAATATCTCCGAGACATATACTTGACCGTACTCTAATTCTGGGATATCGGGTCTCTCTATAGTTTCTTCCTTTGGTATTTTTTTGTCTTTTACGTATATCATTGTGTTATCGTCCATATAACCTACTTGATGATAACCTTTATCTAAGGAAATAGACAAAAGAGAGAACTCCAAATCCCAGCGATCCTCCGGATGTTTTGTTTCTGTATACTTTAAAATTTCCGGGGATTTACTTAAAAAAATTACATCATTCTTACAAATGTTGAGATAATTCTCTATCTTTTCTGCTTCTAAATTCGCATTATTCTCTAACTCTTCCAGTGCTTTATTTGTAAGAGCTTTTGTTGAGGAGAGAATACTATATTCCCCTATGATTCCTATCGGAACCAAAGCTACCAACAAAAATGCTATCAGGAGCTTATATTTGAAGTGCATATCACTCTCTTCTAAAAGATATAGTTTCCTCCTTTTATATCTTTTGCCC
>DAOVEQ010000179.1 GCA_030668905.1 Thermococci archaeon | reverse complement strand
CTTCATTTTTCTGGGGAATTTTAAAAAGGAAAAGACAGATCAATATTACACTCAAGATCAAAAAAATCTCCATTGGAATTGTTTTTGTTTTAGCTCCTTCTTCTATATCCTCCATATCTCCCGGGATCATAGTTTTATCTTCATATTTTTCCGAGCTCTCATTCTCTACAATCTGTTCTTCGGGTATCGTCCCTTTAGATCCCATAAAATAAGAAAGTAAAAGTATGATTATAAAAACTATAATGTGCGTAGTCGAGACCCTGAAAGAATGCTTTGGACGTTTTATAGGCTCCTGAAAGAAGACATAAAAAAAATAAATTGCAAAGATTAGAAATATGACAAGGAAAATAAAGATAATGTATCCAAAAACAGGTTTTTCCTCAAATACAGTTTCTTCCTGTTCCTGAAAGATTGGAACGAGCTTCGCTGTAAAAGCTACTGTCAAAAGGATTATAAGAAAAAGAAGAACTATCTTTTTCGTTTTATCGCCTCTCTAAACTTCTCTGCAGTTTGTTCGGGACTCTCGAAGATCAAGCTTTCCTGAAGGATTTTCAGGAGGTACCAAACATCATTCGTGTAAAATGGTTTAAAATTCTGTCTTGAAATTATTTTTATTCCGCAGTATAAATTATCTTTTCCATTTAAAGCCCCTGAATATATCATGAAATTGTACGATGAAATCCCTTCTTTGTAATAAAACTTCAACACCTCTGCAAGCAAAGAAGAGATATCTTTTATCTCTTTTTCGTTTAAATCCAAAAGGCTGCGTTTTCTTATAACTCCGTCTATCTCGTTATTGCCCAGAGGCGCAAAGGGAACGTAAGCTTCTATGCTTCCAAATTTTCCAATATACCTCTCTTTTGCTTTCAAGATATCGTCAACTATATTCACTCCTTTTTTCCTGTAATATTTTTCACTATTTTTGATCATTACTTTCAAAACTCTGAAAGGCGTCTTCGATGAGAGAACATGCATGTGCGGATGAACTATGGAAGCTCCAGCTGGAGGAAGATAATTCCCACCCAATACCCCGTACTTTATCTTTTTCTGCTCATATCGTCTCCGCAGATACGTCAATCCCAGTGAGATTCCATTCTCAAAGATCTCTGGAGTGAACTCATTTAAGTCCAGAAAATGTTTTTTTGTAAGCACAATCACTGCAGAGTCGTGGAATACCGCATAGAGATTTGGAAATAGAACAGCCTCTCCTTTTTTTAAGTTTTCGAACTCCAAAAACCTTGCTGCCGAAGTTTCAAGTTTTTCAGGGCAGAAAAAGCATGATTCTTTTGTCTGCTCTGCAAACTCTTTTAATGCTTTTCTGTCTGTAGAACCAAAAAATATTCTGGCTTTTTCAGCTGTAGCAGGATTATAAATGCATGTTAACCCTGTTAAAGGGTCTTCTCTATACTCTACTATCTGGGTGTCCTTCTCCATGCCTTTCATCGGGTTTAAAAACTCAAACTTTTCTTTAACTACTTTTAACTTCATTAACATCTACCCCGAGAAGTACTTTTTCCCATACTTCATCCCAGTCCACTATAGTTTCCACGCATCCCGTCGTTTTCAGCAGTACACCCTGGACTGGTATTCTGGCTTTTTCGCATATCTTGATACCTTCAAAAAGATCAATAAAACAGGCAACTCCTAATACGGCCTTTGGCTTGGTGCCTTTTAAAATCCTTTTTACGAAAGTCCCACCGGGTAGTATGAATACCTTATATCCAAGAGTCTCTGTTTTTTCCTTGAACTCTTTTATGTAGCACAATCCACATTTGGTACATTCTATTCCCTCTACTGAAGATAACTTTGCAGGACATTTTATTGATCTCAGGCACTGCGGCAGAACTATAACTCTCTCTTTTGGCGGTACTTTTTTGAAACTATCCCTATTTATAGAATTTTTTACATCTACAAGGATAGAATTAAAATATTTTGGATCCAAACCTATCTTTTCCACTATAAATCTTATTGGGGAGTAAAAAGCGTCTATCAATCCTGAAAATATACCTGGAAGAGGATATTTACCTGTTTTGAAAGATATAAGAAATAGCAGGACCCCGAAGATTATGAGAAAGATCAGTACAATCAGGATTATAATCGCAATCTCTCCTATAATCTCAAAGGTTAGAATCATAAGACTAATAAATATACTGTGTATAAAAAGATTATGAAAGCTGTTGGTATAGTAGGAGATAAAAAATCTGGAAAAACTTCATTGACCCTAAAAATTG
>DAOVEQ010000175.1 GCA_030668905.1 Thermococci archaeon | reverse complement strand
AGCTGCCGCTGCCAAAGGATCGTCAGCTGTAACTGTTACTATTTTCAGTATTTTACGATCTTTTATAGCCACAGCATCTGTTGTTGTTCCTCCTATATCGATTCCTACGATCATTTTTTCATCTCCTAAAGAATAAGTGGAAGCATCTTTACTATTGCAAGTATCGCTCCCACAACTCCTTCTCCACCTATCAATCCCGATGCTATGAGTCTCTCTGTTTCGTCCTCTGCTTTTTTCCTGTTGAGATAGTTTACAACTCCTCCGATAAAGAATGCCACAGAGAGATAAAGCGGGATGAATATCCCAATACCAAAAACCATGCCAGGACGTTTCATGAACGTAATGGCAGTGCCTATAACTAGCCCCATGAAAAAGATCTTGACATTGATCGCACCAAACATGTATGAAACAAGTCGTGCCTGAGCAGCGTATAATTCAGGACTTCCAAGAGTGAATGCGTTTAATATAGCGAGAAGACTGAATCCCACAACGACAGAACCTATTAACACGCCCAGTATTTGCGCCTTTGCCTGTGACTTTGGAGATGTTCTTAGCATGTGTCCTGCTTTCAGATCAAAAAGGAGATCTCCAGCAACTCCTACGGAGACAGCAGCAATTGCAGCGATGGCGATGCTTTCCATGGTTCCCAGAGAGACAGCAAGTTTTACAAAAAGAACAACGATCACCGCAAAGACTTCCATTGGATCAATACCCGTTTCGCCGGTCATTCTCCCTGCCAAGGCAGTCATAACCCAGATACCAAGGATTGCAAGTATAGAAGCCACAATGCTCAAATTTAAAACAAAACTCATTATAAAGACAGAAATAATTGCGAATATAGGTATTAATCTTGGATTCAGCTCGTCTTTTGATACTTTTACAGAGATCATAGCTTTGAAAGTTCTGATGCTTGAAGGAATGACTTTCAGGATAAATAATGTAATACCCCCACCAATGATCGTACCAACTCCTAGGGGCAATATATATGCAAACATCTGCTCCATGGGTACATCATATAGATAGTATAAAAGAGGCTGGAAGATATAATAGGAAAATAAACACCCCAAGAACCATATGGACACAATTTTGTAGCCGATCAAATACCCTGCCCCGAGTGCCATTGGCATGAAAGGAATTTGAAATTGAAACGCTCCCCACTGGAAGTGTTTAAAAAATGGGATTATACCCTCGAAAGCAAAATGCAATTTTCCAATGGTTAAAGATACACCATCTCTCAAAGCTGTGAATAAAGCGGTAATGCTAAAAACTGAAAGGAGAATCTTCATTTTTCTACCCCCTCCTTTTCCTGCCATAATCGTATCTGCTGTTGCTTCACCTATTACAAAGGGAAGATTCTCTTCTATGATCATGTGTTTCCTTAGATATGCTGAAAAGAGAACGCCCATTATTCCTCCAACAAGAGCCAATACAAATATTTTGAAGATAAAGCTTCCCGGATCGGAAGTAAATGTATCAAAAAGCTCCGGATCAAGGAAGTATATGGCAGGAATGGTAAAGCATATACCTGCTGCAAGAATCCCTCCCGTTGATGCAGTTGTCTGGGCAATATTTATTTCATGAACACTTGCGTCTTTTTCTAATTTTAGGACCTTATAAATACCCATTGCCATTAAAGCAGTTAAAATCGAAGCCCACATGAAAGCATTCATTCGAAGTGTAATATACACTCCTGACATTGTCATCAAAACAGCGAGTACTCCACCGATTATGTATGATCTCGATTTCGCTTCCATGATTTAAACTTCAGTAAACTATATATAAATTTTTTGTATAAAGTATATAGAACGGAACAAAAAAATATAGTGTCTATATAGTTAATTTTGAAAACTCATTTAAATCAGTTTTTAAAGGCTTTTTCCATTTCCTTTTTCCGTATATATTTGTCTATAGTCTTTGCATCTAACGTTTTTAATTTTATTTTCTGTAAAACTCTCTCAGTGAGAATTTGCTTTGCAATCTCCTTTTTAAGTTTGTCTCCTTCTAATTTTTTTGTTACACCAGGAGATTTTAATTTCTTTAAGATCTCTGCAATTTTTTCTTCTGTAAGTTTTCCATCAGGAACAAGATCGGAAACTATGTTTTCTATCTTTTGGAGATCGAAATCTTCATCAAAATATTCAAATATTTTTTCGTTTACAGTCTCGCGGATAGATATTAAAAGCCTGGCTATATCTATTTTTTCAGTACTTTCATCTATATCCATCTTTTTTACGGCTGTCCATTTCTCATGTTTTGCAAGAAAATTTATTTTATCTTCCATTTTATCCATTCCTCATAAAATTCTTTTATAGAATCAAATATCAAATCTGCATTTTTTAATGTTTCTTTTGTTCCCGATCCGCTCAAAACTCCTACAGTCAAACATCCCAGTTTTTTTCCAGCTTCTATCTCAAAATAATG
>DAOVEQ010000027.1 GCA_030668905.1 Thermococci archaeon | reverse complement strand
TAGATTCAAAAATTACGGAGCTGCTCTCTGAGGTAATAAACAAAAAATCTTCTGTGGCTTTTGCTCTGGTAGGTGATCTTGGCTCTGGTAAAACCCAGAGACTGAAAGGGCTACACAGACTTATGGAAAAAGCTGGATTTTCTATGTATGTGAAAATAGACACCAACGATATAATAAAGATTATTAAAGACATTTTTTCAGTGTTTTTTTACATGAAAGAAGATAAAAAAAGTAGATTCGAGAAGTTTAAAGACAAAATTGACAGATCTCTGGGGAAAGAGTTAGAGTTTGATGATATGTGGCTTCTTGAAAAAGGGAAATTTAAATCTACGGAGATAGGAAACAAGCTTAAGAGATACATGTCCGAGTTTGAAGTTTCCTGTTTAATTCTCGACGAACTTGAAAATCTAGTCTCAGCTCCCGAGCAGGACCTTATATCTTTCTTTGAAGTACTGAGACAGTTCATAAGCGATATGTCAAATTCATCTTTATTTATCATGGCATGTACAAAAGAAGGTGCTGAACAGGTAAAGAAGGCAAATCCTGCCTTTGTTATGAGACTACACCGTGTCTTAGATGTGGAACCTCTAACAGACAAAAAAGCACTGGAACTTGTAGAAAAGAGGCTTGCAACAGAGAGGATAGATCCTGAAAAGGTATTAAATCCAATTTACCCATTCGATGAGTCTGGAATAAACTATGTAAACAAGATGATAAAGGGAAATCCCAGACTTCTTTTGAGAATGCTTCACACAATTATCTCTGCAGCGGTGAAAGATGAGTTAATAGAGATAATAGATGACAGATTTATAAGTGAGTTGATGACCACTCCTTCTTCTCTTGAGGAGTATATCCTCAAAGTCCCCCAGGATCTCAGAGATCTTGTAACGCTGATAATCAGAAAATTCAACGGAGGACCTGTAAGCTACATAGAAATTTCAAAAGAAACTAAGTTATCTCCTACTACAATCTACGAAAATCTGAAAGAGCTTGTCAGCATGGGCCTGATGGCAAATGAAAAGGGAAAGTTTGAAGTCGTACAGGGAATAAGGATAATGCTCGAAGAACCTGAAAAAAAGGAGAGTTAGGGTTTGTGAAGGAGGAATATGAGAGTTCGTGTTTTAATCCCTAACTCTTACGACTACCATGAATACCAGTAATATTGCAGCTAATGCACTGATCAGTAGCGAATCTCTACTGGCATTGTTGATAATCTTTGTTTTGTCTCTCATAATATAACATTGATGAGCAATAGTATTTAAAGCTTTCGGTAGTTGTACACAACAGTAAAACTTAAATACTATGCAAAAACTATATAAAGAGAGAAGACAATATTATAGTACAATGGTGATTACATATGAGAGAGAGTTTAGAGGAGCAGATCCTAGATTATTTGAAAAAGATGAGAGTAGGTGCCACCGCTTCTGAACTATCGAGGAAGTTGAATATAAACAGAATGACCGCTGTTAAGTATCTCGAAGTAATGAGGGCGACAGGACTCGTAGATTACAAAAATGTTGGCATGGCAAAGGTATATTATGTATCTACCGAGTTTTCTTATGCTCAGCATGTTTTGTTACTAAAAACAAGACAACTTCTGGAGAATATAAAGACTACAGAAGAACATCACACTATCTTGGAAAATATCCTGGAGTCCCATAGTGAGATTGCATCAACATACAAAAGATCAGATAGGGAAAAGATAGCAAAACTCTTGGAGGTATATGCAAACAAGATACGAGAAGCAAAACCTGTAAAGAATAACAATTTTAAGTCTAAATAAGGCAATTATCTTTTTTTCATACCAGTTTTTTAATAACATCCAGATCAAGCTTTTAGTAATCATAATTTTACATCTTTGATCATCACAACATTTATAAACTATTATATCTCAAAAAGATCATGAAAACTAAATGGGGTATAGTGGGTATGGTAGTGTTTCTTCTCTTATTTCCGCAGGTATTGTGTGAAAGGGTAGAGAGAGTTGTAGATGGAGATACACTTTTACTCGATAACGGAGAGATAGTAAGACTTATCGGGATAGATACTCCCGAGTATTACAAAATTACAGATACAGAAAAGTTTGGTTTCGATGAGGATTACCTATACGAGTGGGGAGTGAAAGCAAAGTTGTACATGGAAGATAGAGTTCTCCATAGAGATGTTTCCCTGGAGTACGATTGGGAGCGGAGAGACAAATATGAGCGACTTTTAGCTTATGTCTATTTAGGTCATGAGATGATCAACAGAACGATGATCGAAGAAGGATATGCGAGAGCTACACCTGAATTTGATTTCAAATACGAAGAAGAATTCATGGAACTGGAGGAAGAAGCTAAAAATGAAGGAAAGGGTATGTGGCATACCGAGAATGAAAAAAATCTTGTACCATATGCTGTTATCGTTGTGTCCATAGTATTGGGATTAATAGTTTTCACATGGTTTAAAAAGTTAAAGTAAATCCTTGGCCTTAACTACTTCATATCCCAGATCTTCTATAATTTTTTTGACCTCGGATCTTTTGGGTGTTCCTTTCCAGTCCATTACTACGAGATCCACTCCCGAATTTTTTTCCAGAGCTTTTTTTATATTTTCTTCTGTTATTTCTACATATTTTGGGAGAACGTGACCTACCGCTATATCAGTTTTTAATGCTACTTCTGTAAATTTTGGGCAATAATGACCTCCTCCAATCCCAACAGCTCTTTTCTTAGGCTTTAAATCCAGAAGTGATTGAATAACTTCTGCTACGATCTCTCCGGCTTTTTCATCTCTCCAGTTCTTTTCAGAGCTTCCTATCTCCACAAATACTGACGGTATGTCTGTTAGGGGGCCATGATGCGTGGCTTCCATAGAGACAGTGTAATCTTCAGTCGATAATTCATTCATTTTCTGTATAGCCCCTTTATTGGCTTCAGGGATTGAAAAACAGAGTTCTCCCTCCTTTCCACCATAATCCGCTTTACCAAAGTTTCCAGGTGTATGGGCTGTTAGTGCAGGAATATTCTTTTCAGATGAGTGTCTAGATGCAAATATTATGGAATCAAATTTTATGTTCAGGTCTTTTTCAATCTTTTTTCCTATGTGATCTGCAAATATAGAGTCTTCACCGATCACAGCTATTACTGCATTATTTCTCTTATAATAGTCTTCAGAAATTTCTTTATATCCATAACCTAATAGATGTGAGAAGATGTTTAAAGAAGCGTCATCTTTTTTAGAAACTAGTATTAATTTCATGAGTTCGTCTTGCCCAGGCATAGTTTCTCATTTTTGAGGATCTTCCGTATCCACAGGAAGCACAGTACCCTTTCGTAACATTATAAGAACGTTTGCCACATCTTCTGCATATAATATGTGTTTTTTTATTCCTTTTTCCAAAGGAAGATGTACCTTTGCTCATAAAATCACCTTATACTAGGAGAGATTAGAACTACACTATCGCCTCTGATTACTACATAGCCAAAGTTTCTTACTACTTCTCCATTTACAAGTTCCTCTGCGTCTTTAAGAACAAGATTCATATGAATATCATAACCTTTCAATGTTCCTCTGAACTCTCTTCCGCCTTTTAATTCTATCAGCACTGCCTCTTCTATCGACTTGTGTATGATATCGAGTGGTTTTTCTGCCATTTGAACACCTTTCTTTCTTTTTGCACCAAAGGATATTTAAAGTTATCGGAAAAATCATTCTTTGTAAGAGGAGTATTAAATGGAGTGGAAGATAAAGAAAAGACATTCATTAAAAAAAAGTGAAATTAAAAAGTTAAAGGAGTATATAAAAGAGAATCTTGGTGAAGATCTCGTTCTGAGTGGAGAGTATGAAAAATGTGAACTTTCCAACAAATGGAAAATAATGCTTGTGGATAAATCACCAAGTTTTTTAGTTTTGGAAGATATGATAATCCCGTCACTAAAGACAGTTATGGAAAGGAATATAAAAGATTTCAAGAACTATGTGGTAATCGATATGGGGGCTGTTCCCTATATTGCAAACGGTGCCGACGTGATGGCTCCCGGGATTGTAGACATTGGAGAGTTTGAAAAGAACAAATTTGTTTTTGTAGGCGATGAAAAAAACGGGAAAATTTTGAGCATCGGGATATCCTTATCAAGTAGTAAAGAAATATCTGAAAAAAAAGAAGGTAAAGTAATAAAAACTATACATTATGTAGGAGATAAATTCTGGAACTTTGAGGTTTAGGTGTTTTTATGGTAAATGTTAAAACGACAAAAAAAAGAAAGGATGAGCATATAAATTACTCTTTAAAGAAAAATGTACAGAGCTTCAAGACAGCAGGATTTGAGGATGTGGAGTTTATTCACGACTCAGTCCCCGAGGTAAATTTTAATGAGATAGATACAGGAATCAAGATTTTTGGAAAAAATCTTGATTATCCTCTTGTTATATCAGCCATAACAGGAGGAACAGAAAGAGCTAAAAAAATAAATGGCAATATTGCCAAGGTTTGCGATAAGTTTAATATAGGGATGGGTGTAGGAAGCCAGAGAGCCATGATAGAGGATCCCTCTCTTGTAGAAACATATAACATTAGAGAAAATGCTGAGAATATACTCCTTCTTGCTAATCTCGGCTTACCTCAGTTTATACTCGGATACACAGAAAAAGAAGCTAAAAAAGCTGTTGAGTATATAAAAGCGGATGTTTTAGCTGTGCATCTGAATGCTCTTCAGGAGATAGTCCAGCCAGAAGGGGACACGAATTTTAAAGGTGGATTGAAGATCCTCCGAAAACTCAAAAAAAATGTAAAATTTCCCATAATTGCAAAAGAAACCGGAGCAGGAATATCGAAAGAAACAGCCGAAAAACTTAGTTTTTTGGATGGTATAGATGTCGGCGGGCTTGGAGGAACATCTTTCAGTGCTGTAGAATATTACAGAGTAAAAAGCTCGCAAAAAGAGATAGCAGGGCTTTTCTGGGACTGGGGAATCCCCACTGTACAGAGTATTGTTGAAACTAGACTTTATACAAATGTTCTTATAGCTACGGGTGGCATAAGATCCGGGATCGATATGGCAAAGTCCATTGCTATTGGTGCGGATTGTTGCGGTATAGCGCATCCCGTTTTGAAAACGGCTGAAAATTATAAGAAACTCGAAACAAACATAGAAAATATACTTTTAGAGTTTAAGAAAGCTATGTTCCTGACCGGATGTGAAAACATAAAGGAATTAAAGAGAGTCAGGATAGTGATAAGAGGAAGAATGAAGGAAATTTTAGGAATAAGAGGATATTCAAAGCAGATAAATGAATTCTTAATGAGATGATTCTTTGAAAATATATACAATTGGTGGATACGAAGAGATTGGAAAAAATATGACTGCTGTGGAGATAGATAATGATATCTTTATATTTGATATGGGTATAAAACTTGACAGGGTAATGATACATGAAGATACGAATTTGCAGGATATACCCCCCGAAAAACTGAGAAAATTTGGCGTGATTCCAGATGATTCTATTTTAGCGAACAAAAACATCCGGGCGATCATTTTATCTCATGGGCACTTGGACCACATAGGTGCCGTTCCAAAGATGGCATATAACTACAATTGTCCGATAATAGGTACAAAGTACACTATCAGCCTTGTTTCTTCTTTAATAAGGGAAGAACCATTCTCGAAATGCAGTAATCAGCTTATTGCCGTGAATAAAAAAGTAGAGATAGGTGACTGCGAAATAGAGTTTATAAACTCTACACACTCGATACCTGAGACAAAGTTTGTAGCTTTACATTCCAAAGAAGGTACCGTTCTGTATACAGGGGATTTTAAACTTGATATGCATCCTACGATAGGAGAGAAACCTGATTTTAAAAGGTTAAGAAAGTTGAATCCAAAAGTCATGATCACCGATTCTACAAGAGCACCGGAGGAAACAAAAACTCCGTCGGAAAAAGTAGCTGTTACAATGCTTCAGGATTTTCTTTTGGATGAAAATGACGAAAAAAAAGGGATAGTGACTACAACATTTGCCTCTCATATAGCAAGGATAAAGACGTTATTGGAGTCCGCTGAGAAGATGGATAGAATACCGATCTTACTCGGGAGATCTCTCTGCAAATATTATGGAATTGCCTTAAAGCTCGGTATAGTAAATAATGGCGTAAAAATGGTAAAAAGAAGGAACTCTATCGATAAGAAGTTCAAAGATATAAACAAAGAGAAAGAAAAATATCTTGTAATAACAACAGGATCCCAGGGAGAAAAAGAGGCTGTGCTTTCCAGAATAGCAAACAAAGAGACGCCATTAGTTCTAAATAAGAAAGATACTGTCTTATTTTCTACATCAACGATCCCACATCCCATAAATATTGCAAATAGATACAAACTTGAAGCAAAACTTAAAATGCAGAAAGTCAGAATCATAAAAGGCGTTCATGTCTCGGGGCATGGTTCTAAAGAAGATCTCAGGGAATTTTTGAGGATCGTAAACCCTGAGAATATAGTCCCAACTCATGGAGAGTATACGATGTTAGCATCCTGGGCAGAGTTGGGGGAAGAAGAGGGGTACACAATAGAAAAAGATATTTTTATAAGGAGGAATGGTCAAAAAGTTTCTATAGGTGATTGAGTGATCGAGCACATAAAATTCTGCGGAGATCACCTGAGAATTTTAGATCAAACTCTTTTGCCGCATGAAAAAAAGTATATAGAATGCAGAAATACGGAAACATTGATAGAAGCCATAAAATCTTTAAGAATAAGAGGAGCTCCAGCTCTGGGAATTGCAGGAGCATACGGCGTTGTGGTAGCAGCTTCGGAATCCAGAACGGAAAAAGAATTTATGGGAAGGGTAAATAAGATAAAAAATGCAAGACCTACAGCCGTAAATCTATCGTGGGGCGTTGAAAAGGTTTTAGACTCAGCAGATTCATTTGAATCTATAGGGAAAATGGTAGATATTGCGAAATCCATACATGAAGAGGACATACAAAAAAATAAGAAAATAGGAAAAAATGGATCTGTATTGATCAAAAATGGATTCAGAGTTCTAACTCACTGCAACGCGGGTGCCCTCGCTACAGGAGGATACGGCACTGCTCTAGGAGTAATAAGAGCAGCCTTTGAAAAAAATAAAAAAATTAAGGTTTTTGTTGATGAAACAAGACCTTTATGCCAGGGATCGAGGCTTACAGCATGGGAGCTTAAAGAAGAAAATATACCGTGCACGCTGATAACGGATTCTACAGCAGGTTTTTTGATGCAAAAACGAAAAATAGATATTGTCATTACAGGGGCGGATAGAATAGCCATGAATGGAGATACAGCAAATAAAATAGGGACATACACTCTCTCTGTACTTGCAAAAGAAAATAAGATCCCATTCTATATAGCGGCACCGTTGTCAACATTTGATCGCAACTCAAAGACAGGAAAGGATATAACGATAGAGTACAGAGACGAAAAAGAGATTTTGTATCTCTATGGAAAAAAGGTAGCTCCTGACGTACCCGCTTTAAATCCCGCTTTTGATATAACCCCCAATAAATACATTACAGGAATAATAACTGAGAAAGGAATTATCTCTCCTCCTTATGAAAAAAATATAAAGGAAATTTTGACATGACCCCAAAAAAAGTTTATTTAATATTCCTTTTTTTAATTATAATATGGGTATCGTTCATATTTCTAGCACCGTATTTAGCTTCTAAAGATCATAAGTACCTTTCAGATTATCTTTACCGCGTTTTTTCTTCTCTCTGTCATCAAAGACCAGAAAGAAGCTTTTTTATCTGGGGATATAAATTAGGTGTGTGTGCAAGGTGTACTTTTCTGTATATAGGAGTTTTAGCAGGAATGTTACTATATCCCATAAGATTTGGGAAAGGAATAAGTTTTAAAATCGTGTTAATTTTTGGAATTCCATTAATAATTGACGGTGTTTCACAACTATTTTTTAGAGAAAGCACAAATGAAATAAGAGCTTTTACAGGGTTTTTATTGGGAATAATCCTTCCTTTTTATATAATGCCGAAGTTTTTTGAAAGTTTAAAATAAAAAAAGAAAAAAATTAAGATCTTCTGTCGAGGTAGAGTAGCGTGTACGAAACAGTACCATACATTCCGACTAGTACGCCCAAAACTCCACCGATGACAGGTATCCATCCTACCAAAAAACTCAGTATAAAGAATACGATTGCCAGTATCAGGACGTCAAAGAAATTATTTTTCGCAATGTGGTAACTGTTACTGAACGTGGCGCCGATATCAAGATTATCTATTATTATTCCCTGATTTACGAACATTAAGAGTATTGCCACTATCAGAGCACCGATGCACAGAGCAAAGAACCCCAAGAATATCAGTATTGCTGTTATTATTGCAACTACGAGTAATATCAGAATCTTTCCCGCTCCTATTTCGCTCCACGCTTCAGAAAGTGTTACCTTCCTTCCGTTAACAGCATTGTACGTCATGTTAATGGCGAATGCTGTGGCCACTATACCAAATATCCAAGAGAATATACCAAGGATAGAGGCAAATCCTAAGTATGCTAACGCATTTTCATAGAAAAACTCTGCACCAAAATCAAAATCAAATCCCGGGCCTATCTCTCGTACGGGAACAAGACTTCCCCATGCGACAAAAGCTCCTATCAGTGTTAGTACTAAAGGTATCAGATACGGCACTATCATCATTGGATTTTCCGTAATCCTGTTCAGCGCTTCTGAAAGTATATCACCTATACCCTTTTTCCCTCTTGCTTCCTTCGGAACTCCTTTCTCAAGTTCGGCACCGCATTTTTCACAATAAAGAGCGTCATCCTCATTTTCCGCTCCACATTTTTTACAATATATTGTCACTTTACATCACCTAA
>DAOVEQ010000024.1 GCA_030668905.1 Thermococci archaeon | reverse complement strand
CTTACTGCTTAGGTGCACCTTTTGTTCGACCCATCCAAGAAATATCTGTTAAATCTCCGAAATGTCTGCGGAATATCCTGTAATACATCAGTTCTTCTTTGGTATTAATTACCTCTCCATTGAGTAATGTTCGTTCATCTTTGAACTCATCGTCAGTAATATGTTCGTTGGCATATTGTGCCAGCAGCTCACTCACTCCGGCACCTTCCCAAAACTTAGCTTTTTTTCTGTTCACTATTTCTTTCGGCAATTTCTCATCTATCGCTCTGCGCAAAATCCATTTCTCCATGCCATTATAAAGTTTGAACTTGGCTGGGATACGCAGTGCATAATCCACTACTTCAGAATCTAGAAATCCCACATGAGCTATTAGTCCGTGGGCCGATGCGCTACGATCTACTCTCTGGAGAGCAGTGTTGTGCAGTCTATTTTCAATATCAATCAACTCATCAGGTAACATAGAAATATCGAGAGATTTAAGATAATCGTAACCTGCAAACAGCTCATCAGCGCCTTCTCCAGAAAATACAGTCGGTACATGCTTCGATGCAGCTTTACTTACCAGATAGTTAGTTATACTTGAACGCACTAGCAGAGCGTCAAATGATTCTAAGTGATAAATTACCGTGGGCAAAACAGCAAGCAATTCATCAAAATTGACAATGACCTCGTGGTGATTCGATCCTATAAAATCAGCGACCTCGCGAGCACGCTCTATATCGGGAGCATCAGGAAAACCTGCGGCAAATGTGTGAAGTGTCTCTACATGGGGACGGGCAAGAGCAGCCAATGCACTTGAATCCAGTCCTCCAGAAAGCCACGAACCCGCTACATCCCCTCTGATACGTTTTTCTACCGAGGCAGCTAGGCGTAGATACAACTCTTTAGCTATATGCTCAGGAGTTTCATCACTTGGTGGCTGTTTTTGCAAACAAAAGTACCTTTCCATACGACTGCCATCGTAACGACAACCTGGTGGAAGCTCGTGGATATCATGCGTGACTTCCAGCAATGCTTTTACTTCTGAAGCAAAACACAACACACCATCTTCAGTTTTTCCGTAATAGAGCGGCGCAATACCCAGAGGATCGCGCATAAGCATCAATCTACCGTTTTTCACACAGGCTTCTGCAAAATGCCCTTCATCCACATAATCTCGGACACTCTGATCTGAGATTTGATTTCCTATTGAACTTTCCTGAGATTTTGTCCAGACGATACCGAGTGTTTCATCTTCAACTTCAATGACTTTACGTCCGGCTCCACCACGATGTTTGATCTTATTCAGCATCTCTTCAACTAGTGTACTCCTTCCTGACTCTGCAATTCCTGCAATTCCTGGCATTTATATCTCCTCCTTCCTATTTCTATCTCTCTGCAGCCCCACCTCTTTTTCAAGTGCTAATCCCCTCGGTGAGATTGCGTTAATGACAAGTTGTCTGAGTACGGTGATCATGGCAACATGCGTCCTTGCAGGTATTCCATCTGCACCAGGATCCACATATCCTGTGTTACCATCGATGAGACCAGCGTCGGCAGCCTCACGGAGCGTACGTCGTTCCACTTCCTCGTCGTGAAGCCCATCTACTTGGCCTTTTAACACAGCTAAGCACGCAGCAACACCATACGCCCCCCAGTTGGAAACGCTCGCAGTCACTAACATATCAGTACATACTGAGGGAGCAATGCCTGCTCCGCACGGGCATGCACATCGTGCCCCATATGGTACATGAGCTCGTATAGCATCAGCAATCAATCCCATGCCTATCTCGTTTCCCCCATCGCCAATACCAATTGTTATGATCCCGGATCGATGGGATTCTTTCACCAGTTCGTCTACCTTTGCCATGCATGCTGTAGTATCCATACCGCGTGCGTTATGGATAATACCCTTCTCGTTAGCACTTCCCTTTTCGATGGCGATCATAGCCGTTGGATGATAAGTACTAATCAGCCGTTGAGACTCTGCGATAGCTTGGGGGATCTCAGTAGGAAATCCAAGCACGGAAGCTGCATGAAGGGGAGCGGATGAGCGGTATGCCGCTATAGCTTGGTCAGGTGGCAGGACAGCAAAACCAACAGCACGTGCTGTAGCCTTCATTGCATGCTGCAGTTCTTCCTCGATCAGAAAAAATGGAACGGCACCTAAAATACGGTGTAGACTCCGTGCCAAGAGTGCAGCACCTGGAGGGCCATCTAACTCGCCGATCTTCGATGAAATCCAGGGACGATCTGGCCAGCCAGTGGCAATAAACACAACAGAACCAGGAGAAATATCCTTAGCTAGTGCTTCTGCAGATGCCAAGACAAGTGGACGCTTGATTTTCATCCGTGCCGCTTGATATAACGCCTGAATTACATCGCGGCGATTTATATCTATAGTGATCAGCCGATCTATATCCCCAGCGACCGCTTCTATATAAGCTGTCATTTATCCACATCTCCCTCTAGGATAACATTTTTCATATAATAGAAAGAGGATTTTTAAGCACTTAACTCTCATAGATAACTTCCTCCAAAGTCTGTTGAACTCTCTCCTCTTCCTTGATATTCTCTCCTTTTTTGTTTACTGCAAAACAAGCTCCGTTTATGATTCTTGTCTTAATTTCGCCCCTTGCTACGGGATTACCTTTTAGTTGAGGAGCGTCAAGCAATCCAATTTTTACAGCTTTTTCTAATACCTCTGGATCAATAAAAGGATCTTCTTCTTTTCCAAGTGATTTTATTGCATAAAGCAGTATATTTGCTTCGTGAAGCAGTTCATCTTTTCTTTGAAGTACTCTTAGATCTTTTGTCATATCTGGCATTCCCATCAAACAATTTTGGATTATTCTTTTTGCGATCTTACAAGTTTTAATTACATCTTTTGGTGTGGCCGCATGATCTGCTTCACTATAAGAGACAGCATGGACTATATCTGGATTGACAGCCATGCTCAGATATACGGAAGAAGCCAGTTGAGCTTTTGCAAAATCAGGATCGACGGGATAACTTAGAAGTCCAGCAACTCTTACCTCTCTTAAAGATGTGAAGTTATCATCATGTAAAGACTCGATAAGCTCTATTTTAGCCAACATCTTTGCCAAATCCATTGCAGGGGAGGTTCCTAAAGGTGTGTTAAACATATATTGAGAAATATAGTGCTTTACGCCCATTTTTTTGGCATTGTAGGCTGCAAGATACGCCATCACAACTGCAAGAGTGTCATGAGCATTTCTTAGAGACCATTGATGGGATTCATTAACCTCTACCGGAATTCCTCTCTGCGCATTCCATTCCATATTGAGTTGATTTTCTATAATGGCTGATTTCAGTGGTCTTTTGCTCCTTCCATCGAGTATACTATACCATGTCAAAGGTGTCGCGGTCCAGGCATTGTTTATAGTTTCATATAAAAGCCCGGACATTTTTATCAAATCTCTTGTGCCGCTGTAACATCTTAGTAGAGGGTAATTTCCATATCTCGATGCCTGATACAAACTCAAAAAGTCTTCTTTCTTTCTCAGGGGTACCCCCCCTGAACCTTCTTCCTTTGTCATCTCGTGAGGACGAAAGAAACTTTCCTGTGCATTCTGATCTGGCGCAATAGAAATAATGTCTACTACTTTTGCCCGCGCAATTTTCTTTATCCCTTCTATAGTTTCTTCAAGAGATGGCAATCCAAAATGGTGACGAATAATAGGAAATGGTTTCTTTAAAATAATTCTTTCAATTAAATTATTGGGATAGTACTCTTTCTTATGCTTTACTTTTTCTCTTTTAAGATAAGCTATGCTGTCCTCCATCGTGCTCAATCCTGTAAAAATAGCTTCAAAAATTCCCATTTTTCTTGCAACTTTAGCGACAGGAACAGTACCTCCGAAGATCCATCTTTTATCTTTTAAATCATATTTTTCTATGTATGTTTTTAATTCATCCAACAAAATCTTAGCATTCTTTGGAGTAAGTCTATAAGAAACTCCAATAATATCTGGATTATATTCTAGAACTTCTTCTATAAGTTTCTTTACTGGAACGGCAGGACCTAAAAACTTTGTTTCATAACCGAGCTTTTCAGCTATGGTAAGAAAATTTATAGTTCCGGCCACATGGACGCAGCTTCCAATTGATGCAGCTAAAATTTTACTCATATTACTCACCTCCATTTACATAATCAATGATTTGCTGCTTATTTTTTCCTTCCAAACCCAAGCTCTCTACAGTCCTGCCTTTCTTCATAAAGTCAACTCTGTAGAACTGAGAGGCAATACCGATAACACTATTAATTAATGGTGTTTGAACTCCGAGCAGTTTACCCAGAGAGGCCATAGGTATAAGGCCTGTAGGAATATCTTCAAAAATATAGCGATGTTTCAAAAACTCAGGCGATCCTATCCCCTCATACTTCTCGGTATCCTGAATAAGTTCGTACAGGGAATCCCCATTGGCATTATAGACCTCCCTAAGCCAATCACTTGCAGATAACGCCTTAACATCGAGCTCACGAGCAATCATTCTCCTTTCATTATCCACTCTTTCCAAAAAATCTGCAATTTGAGGAGTTATTCCTTCAAAATAATAATTGAATCTTTCTTTTGATTCGATCCTGCCAATATTGAGAATCATGGTAGAAGGATGAAATATTGCACCTATATTATTCAAACTTGTTTCTAATACATTCTTTGCTTCTTTAAAAGATTCATGCAGATTTTTTAACTCATTGATTACTTTTTTAGTATCTGAAGATGGTAAAGCAGCGACAGGAACAGAATTTTTTACCCCTAATATCTTCACTTTTGGGTCTATTACTCGACTGACAAAGAGAAAAGTTTGAGCTTCTGCAAGATATATTCTCTCCTTCACTTCATTTTTTTTGAGGATATTCTGAAATTCTAAAGCTCCACCAGTTCTTCCCGGGTTCAAAACTATAATCTGTTCGTCTGAAAGATGAGGTGCGCATGTCTTTGCAATGAATCTGTGTGCCTGCGCAGGTAAAACTACCATAATTAAATCAACATCTTCAATTGCCTTTTTGATATCTGTTGTTATAATCTCTAGATCTACAAATCCTTTAAACAATCCACTTAAATTAATTCCTCCATTTACCTTTACTCTCTTAATTCTCTTTTCACTTCTATTATATAGAGCGACGGAAAAGCCTTTGGATGAAAGATATCCAGCAAGAGCCTGTCCGCCGTTACCGGCACCTAAAACAGCTATTCTCATAACTTCACCTACTAAATAGAAAGAGTCTTAGATATAGATTATTTTATTCTAAGTAGAGTTTTTCTCTTACCTAAATTCCCCTTACCGTAGGATTTTTCAACTAAATTATACTTGACTAATTTGTCAGCACTTTTTGATACTGCAGCTTCTGTAAAACCAATCTCTCGAGCAATATATCCGATGGAATTGGAATCTCCTTTTTCTGTTAAGTACAAAAGCACCAGCAAAGCTGCTGGATTTCTTTTGATTTCGTATGGAAGGGTTTTTATATCCAAGTGTTTCATCTCTATTTAACGTTCTTTATTTTACAATTATTATATATTGTTCATTAAACTATAAAAAGCTTTTGGTGTAATAAGAGAAGTGTTGAGTACGGAAATTATTAATTATAATTATATTTAATATTCTATTCCTTTTCTTGATGAAACTCCTTTCGATAACGGATGTTTTATCTCTTTTATCTCAGATACTAGATCTGCTACATCTATAATTTCTTGGGGCGCATGCCTCCCCGTAAAGATCAATTCTACGTGATCAGGCTTATTTTTTATCAAATTAATAACATTTGCAATATCTATTAGTTTGAAATCCAGTGCCACATTTATCTCGTCCAAAATAACTATATCATATTTTCCTTCAATTACAATCTCTTTAGCAAAATTCAAAGCTTCTTTAGCACATTCTATATCTAAAGGATCTGGATTATCTTTATTAACAAACGATGCTCGTCCAAAGGATTTTATCTTAAAATTCTTGGTTTTTGCTGCCTGTATACACTCGCCACTACAAACACTTTTCATGAATTGGATCATGTAGACTTTATACCCATGGCCTAAAGCCCTGAAAGCGATCCCTAGAGCTACTGTTGTTTTTCCTTTACCATCTCCGGTATACACCTCAATCAACCCTTTCATAAAAAATCCTCCAGGCTTACCTGCTTTTTTTCAGTGACGATCTCATCAAAACTCGTGTCAAAAAAAATTAAAAGAGAATCTGCTATCGGTTTTAACTGTTTTTCTATATAGTGATCGTAATCTATCTTTACTTTACCTAAATTTTCTATAGGTTCTGGTCCATTCTTTGTCATCACATACTTTATGACCCTGTCCTTAAAATTCTCGAGTTTTCTTGCTGCTTTCACGTGTGGTGGCGTTGTTTTTGTGTAAGATTCCAGATTTTTTCTTACCCCTTTCTTATAAATTAAAAGAGAATCAAGTTTACCGGATTTTAGGTCTTTTACCGTTTCTTTTATATACGTTTCGTAATCTTCACTCAAAAATACTTTTTTTAATAGATTGTACTGAAACTCTTTGGCTAGATCTGTCCAGTCTCTCCTCACATATTCTAATCCTACTATATCCAGATTTCCTCTCATTAATCCTGCGTATCTCTTCTTTGCACCTTTTTCCAGATGCCTCTGTCTTGGGAGATAAAACTTTTCATACAGCTTCTCGAACTCAAGTATGAGGTAATTTTTTGTCCCGTAATTCTCTGTGACGTGCAAATCATAAAACTCGTTTATATTTTTCTCGATCTCTTTTCCTATTTTTTCTGCTTCTTCATAATTTGTAGCATTCGAAACAACAAAAATCGAATCTGTATCACCATATATAACTTTATATCCCATTTCTTCGACTTTCTTTGTTGTCAGGTTCAAAAAAGATCTCCCGAATGCAGTTATCGCATTTGCAATCTTTGAGTTATAGAACCTGCAGTTTTGATTTCCGAGAACACCGAAAAAGGAGTTCATGATAATTTTGATAGCGTACTGCTCTTCGTATATATGTTTCACTTTTTTTCTCTTTTCCATAAGTTCTAAGATTATCTCAGGAAGGATGGCCTTCTCATCTTTGAAGTAAACATCATTCGGAGCTTTTATCTTTGTTTTTTTTTCTGTAAATGTCATAGGATCAATATTCATTGTTACCATTATCGAGGGATATAGACTCCGAAAATCGAAGAGAAGAACATGATCGTATATACCATATAAAGGCTCTCTGACAAGGCCACCAATAACATGCTTCCTTTCTCCTCCTGCGACTGAAGGGCAGATTATTCCTCTCTTTCTAGCTCTTCTCAAGTATAACGAATCAAAAGATGCAATAGATCCCTTTACTCTATCCAGTTGCAATCCCGTTATCCCTGCCATCTTTTTTGTGAACTCGATGAGCTTTTTTTCTTTGAGGATATTGTAAACGAGCTCAGCATCCTTTTTGTTATACTCCAAGAGTTTTTCAGGGTCTTGCTCAAAGATCTTATGGATATCCTTCTCGATCTCAATTTTTCTTTCTCCCAAAACTTCGAAAGCAGCTGTATCCAGTTTATAATCCTCAAGTTTTACAGCAAAATCTCTCACCAGATACATTCCGTCAAGAACCATCCTTCCGTCGAGTTTTACTCTCGAAGCTCTGATAAATGATCTCTCTGTTCTTAATCTCGTACTTCTTTCAGATCTTCCCATATCAAAAGAGAGTTTATGCTTTGAAAACCTCTTTTCAAGATACTTGAAATCAAAATCTATGACATTCCAGCCTATAATAATATCTGGATCTTCTTTTATTATATACTTTTTAAGTTCCAGGAGCAATTCTTTTTCGTTAGAACAGCACGTTGATTTTTCTATCTCTTTTTTAATTATAAGACTTTTATATTCTTTTCCATTGTAAAAACTGACACAGACCACCTCTCCCATTTCTTCATTCACTTCTATGTCCATCGAAAGTACTTTAAGCGTTATATCTCCCCCAGAAGGTACTATTTCCGGGTTTTTATAGACTCTGTTCACTCTTCCCCCGTCAGTGTACTCTCCTTCTATGTCTATGACCGCATATATATCACGATCAAATAAAAATCTATAAGCAAATCGTATATCTGCCTCATAGCACTCTATTTCATTTCTTTCAAACTCTCTTCTGAGACTTTTAACATCTGAAGGGATGTTTGTATATACTTTTACGACTTTCTCTTTTGAAAAGTTTACAAACTCTGTTTTTTCATAATCGAGGTTCTCAATTGTAGAACGATCCTTTTCCCTGATAAAAAAGTACGGTTTGTATTCTTTTAAACACAAAAAGCTTTCTCCGTTCTCCAGCCTGCCGTATAATTTAACAAAAACTATATTACCTCTAATCTCGTATGTTGGATGGATTATAAAACCTTTCATCAATACCATTTATCTGCATAATTTTTATAGGTATTGATTACATAGTGAAGTTTTGTAGCAAGTTGCATCAAATAAAGAGAAAACCATATATACTTCTTAAACAACAGTAAATATGATATATTCTCAACAATGCTGTTATTACATGCAAGATCACGAAAGATCGAGAGGATAATAAAATGAGTAATAAAAAGAAAAAAGAAAGTGATATTGAGAAAAGAACAAGGGAATTGATAGAGTCGGAAGAAAAATACAAATCACTGGCAAAAAATTCTCCATTTGGTATCAGCATTATAAGCAAAGAAGGCATATATGAATATATAAATCCAAAATTTACAGAAATGTTTGGATATACATTAGAAGATACTCCCACAGGTAAAGATTGGTTTAAAAAGTCATATCCCGATCCAGAATACAGAAAGGAAGTTCTTGCATGCTGGATAAATGATTTTAAAAAAGCAGGAATCGGTGAATCAAGGCCACGTATATTTACGGTAACATGTAAGGACGGCTCAAAAAAGGAAATACAATTCGTACCCGTTACTCTGAAGGATGGAAAACAGTTTGTAACGTATGAAGACATCACTCCGCAAAGAGAGACGGAGAGAAAGCTTTCTGCAATATATGATCTATCAAGAGAAATGAGTCTGAGTTTAGATTTAGATCAGATCTCCAAAATTATCTTAGATGCCACTGAAAAAGTTCTGAATTTTGATTATATTGATTTATTTTTATTAGATGAAGAGACAAATGAGTTGCATCCGATAGCATCTATGGGATGGAAAGAACGTAAGATATATGAGAGAATTCCGCTATCCGGTGAGAAAGGCATTACTGCTTACGTTGCGAGAACAGGGAAAACATTGAATGTTCCAGATGTGAGAAAGGATAAAAGATATCTTTTAAGTACCAAAGAGGCTAAATCAGAGTTATCTGTACCTATAAAGATCAGGAATAAAGTTATTGGTGTTATAGACGCTGAAAGCGAAGAACTTAATGCTTTCGCAGAAATAGATCAGAGATTGCTTGAAACACTGGCAGCTCAAGCAGCTAT
>DAOVEQ010000191.1 GCA_030668905.1 Thermococci archaeon | reverse complement strand
TTTCTCAGTTCTTTTAAGAGTTTTTCTTTATCTATCTGTAGCATAGAGAAACTTGTTTTTTGTATATTTAAAGTTGAGGACGGATTTTTTTCATGCCCTCATCCCATTAAGTATCTTCTCAAAAGATGTATTTATATCTTTTGTACAGAAAGCCATGAAAAAATATGGATACCCCTATTACTTTCATAAACCGATACATTTATATAGTTGTGTATGCATACATAGATACATGGGAACAAAAACAATATCTATAAAAGATAGTGTGTATGAAATTCTTAAAAGATCCAAAAAAGAAGACGAGAGTTTCAGCGATGTCATAGAAAGATTGGCGAAGGAAAAAAATATAGATTTCATGAGCTTTTTTGGAGGATTAAAAGACAAGAAGGTATTAGATTCCATAGAAAAAGACTCCAAGAAAATAAGAGAACTCTCAAAAGTGAGACTATGATAATACTCGACACAAGTTTTCTCATTGACTTCTTCAGGGGAAAAGAAGAAACGCTACATGTTATTACCGATACAGATGTGGCGACCACCATAATTACATATTATGAAATCTTTTCTGGTATATTTCACAAGAAAGCAAGAAAAGAAGAGAAGTTTTTCAGAAGGTTCTTTTCTGAAGTAAGAATCCTGGATTTGGATATGAATTCAGCAGAGAAATCCAGCGAAATAATGGCAAGACTCCTCAAAATGGGGGCTTCAGTAAATGCACTCGATGTAATAATTGCAGGTATTTCTGTAGCACATGGAGCAGAAACGATTGTGTCAAAAGATATGGATTTTCTGGAGATAGCGAAAGTAACTGAGTTAGAGGCAGTTATCTATTGAGAATGAGAATTGTTAAAAAGCAAGAGAGAATATTTAAATAATCCAAACCTCTTATTAAAAATATGAAGACATTGACAGCATTACTCTACAAAGAAGAAGATATGTATGTTGCAGAGTGTCCTGAAGTGGGAACTGTTAGCCAAGGAAAAACAATAGAGGAGGCTCTAAAAAATCTCAAAGAAGCTACTGGACTTTATTTAGAAGAATTCCCTTTGAAAAATGAAAGAAAAACTATGATAACAACATTTGCGGTGGGAGAAAGTGCCGAAACTTAGAAAGATTTCGGGTGAGAAAACTGTCAAGATACTCTGCAATAAGCTCGGATTTACAATTACTGGAAGATCTGGCAGTCATGTACGACTCTCAAAAATAACTTCAAAAGGAAAAGTAGGAACAGTTGTTCCAATACACGAAGAACTAAAAATAGGAACTTTGAAAGGTATCTTGAAATTAGCAAAAGTCGATGTTGAAGAGTTCTCAAGATATTTGTGAATAGTACTTCCTTACCTCTTTTGTAGTTAAGTAAGCTCCGAAAGATTTGGCAATATCTCCTATTATGAAGGGTAACATCCCTATCAAAAAGGCTTTCTCAATGCTCCCTACAAAAAAACACAGCCACGGCAATCCGAAAATGTATATTACAAAGCTTGCGATGATCATAGAAACTAACATATTCTTTTTCTTTTCTATCAATAATCCTGCAGTATACGCTGCGAAAATAAAGCCGATCACGTAACCTCCTGTCGGACCCATCAGAACCCCGATACCTCCTTTTCCTCCTGCGAAAACAGGCATTCCAACTATACCCATGAAAAGGTAGATTATCATGGAAATAGCACCTTTCCTTCCAAGGATTCCTCCGGCACAAAGAACAAAAAGAGTTTGAAGGCTTACAGGCACTATCTCTATAGGTATCTGAAACTGGGCAGCGATGCCAGTCAGAGCAGCAAAAAGAGCTGCCATTGTAAGCTCTGACGGTTTCATCAAAACAGCTCTT
>DAOVEQ010000076.1 GCA_030668905.1 Thermococci archaeon | reverse complement strand
ATATTGAAATCTTCTCCGAGAATCTTTTCTGCAGTTTCCTTAGCTTTGTCAGGAGTGTTGTTGTTTCCGCTCATGTGTGCAAGGAAGACTTCTGATCCACTGCTTATTTCTTTCAATGTATTTCCACATTGCTTGTTTGAGAGATGTCCATAATCGCTGAAGATCCTTTTTTTTAAGAACCTGGGATACCCACCATTTAAAAGCATATCTGTATCGTGATTTGATTCAAAAACGTATACATCTAAATCTTTGAAATAAGATTTTAGTCTAAAATCCGTTGATCCAAGATCTGTGGCCACGCCTATTCTTTTTTCTTCTTCTATCAGATACGCTACGGGATTCGAGGAGTCATGTTTTATTGTAATTGGCGTTATCTTAAATTCTTTTATTTTAAACTCTTGAAAGTTCTCAAAGATAGCTGGAATTAATTTTAAATGCGAGTTCTGGAATGTAAGTTTATTCATGACAAAAGGGACCCTGTACTTCCTGAAAAAAGATTCAGCTCCTCGAATATGATCCGTATGCTCATGAGTAATCAAAACGGCATCTATATTCTTTGGCTCGATTCCCAAGCACGAAAGCGAGTTTTCAATGTATCGGGGATAAAATCCGATGTCTATTAATATACTTGTATTTTTTGTCTTAATGAGTGTGCAGTTTCCAGCACTGCTGCTTCCAAGGACACATATTTCCATTAAAAGATATTTTCAAATAAGAATATAAAAGATTTTTTGATTTCGAAAACTTTTTTTACAATAAAAAAAGCATAAGGATTAAAATACCTCTCCTCTCGTATGAATTATTATGCCGTTACTTTCTATATCAAACGGGTATTTTTCCATGGTAAAGTTTGTCTCTCTCATCTTTCTTACATAGACCGTTCTCACAAATTTGTTTTCTTTCTCTACAATATCCAGCTTTATAACGCCTCTTGAAACGAACTCTTCTACGCCATACCTTGAAAATCCTTCTCCCAACGTCTCTGTGGTCACAAAAGACGTCACTCCGATCTCGAGGAGGAGGGTGCTCAATCTGTACACGGACCTCCTTACTTCCTTTTCACTATCCAAATTTAATCCCAGGGAGGGTATTGAGTCAATCACAACTCTTTCTGCATTTATCTCTCTACATACCCTGTTTATCTCTATAATCAATGCATCAATATCCAGACCTATAAGAGAATACTTCTCTTTCACCGTTCTTTTTCTTAATTTAGTTGATGTTCCATCTATTATAGCCAGCCTATTTTCTTTTTCATATTTTGCAAAATCCCAGCCGAACTTTAACATTTCTTTTCTGAGGTCTTCGGCTCTCTCTTCCAGTGTTACGAAAACTCCATTTTGATTGTACTCTTCTATTCCTTTGTACAGGAACTGAGAGCAAAATATACTCTTACCTGTACCCGTTCCTCCTGTTATCAAAACATTTGTTCCCTTTGGAAGACCTCCATCCAAAATTTCATCCAGACCTGGAATTCCTGTCTTAACTCTTTCCATAATAACACCTACAAAATTCTTTCTGTTGTCTCTAATTCTATTCCCATATCCGCGATTCTATAAGGAATTAATCTAGAACTGTATATAGTTCTTTTCAATTTCAATATCTTCATATACCTCTCTATTTTACTCCCTCTTTCGTTAATCTTGAACTGAATCACACCATCAGCCATATGATTTATAGTGCTTACTATCTTTTCCTCATGCATTCCTTCTACAACTAAGAAGAAGTAAACTCCTCCATATTTTTTAATTGTAAGCTGAACTGTCTCAAAAAGATCTACCATTTCATCAAATTTGTTGACCCTTAAAAGATACGAGAAAGAGTCTACAATTCCCCTGCATCTTTTATTTTCAAAATTTTTTATATACTCAGAAAAAAGAACTCTCAATTGATTCGCCGCTCCAACATCCCATGTCCAGTATCCTTCTGTTATTTCATCTTTGGAAATACTCTGGTACCTTGGAGTATAAGCGTCTATAAATTTTAATCTTTTTTCTTTTATATATCCCTCAATCTCCCACCCAAAAAACTTCATCTCCTGGGCTACCTCCGAGGGAGACTCTTCAGATGTGAAATATATTCCATTCTCGGAATTTTTAAGTCCATAATATAAAAACTGCTGAGCAAATATCGAAAACCCTGATCCTGGTGGCCCAGACAAAACTATCACTGTTTTATCAGGGAAACCTTCCCCCAGAGCATTATCCAAGAGTGGAATTCCTATTTTGTACATAGTAATCACACGTAATTTAGTTTTTTCTCCAATACTTTAAGTTTTTCAAAGATATCTTCTATCTCATTTTTCATATCCTCATATTTTTCCAGTAATGGCTTGTACTCTTCGAAAAGCATAAGTTCTTCTTCCAGTGAATTTATTTTTCCTATAAGTTTTTCTTCTTCTTTTTCATATCTATGAAGTTCCATTATATAATCTGTTCTCAGGGATTCAAATATCTTCTCATCTATTTTTTCCTGTTTTGTTTTTAGTTCATCTATTGATTTATTTGTCATTACTATTTTTAAAGATATCTTTATTCTATACTCTTCGAGCTCTTTTAACTGTGTTTTTAGAGTTTCTATCTTTTTGTTCAGCGTACCTATTTTTATTTTCGGTCTCTGGACTTCGTATTCAAGAGACATTCTCATACGATCCCTCATTCGCTTTTATCTCATCGTTAATGATTTTTTTCAATCCTAAAACTTCTTTAACCATATTTCTATCACCTCTTTCTTTATATTCTTTTTCTTTAATTTCAAGAACTTTTAAGTCATCTTTTAGTGCTTTTAACTTATTATTTTCCATGTAGTCTTTCCAGAATTTCATTTCTTCAGTTCTTTCAGGTCTCTGAACAGTGACCACAGGAGTAGGTATTTTCACATTTCTTTCTCTTTTCGGCTCAAGATCCATATTCCAGAGCTTATGTATTTCAAGATCCTCTTTTGATGGTTTTTCTATCTCGTTTAAAATGTTTTTTATCTCTATCTCTTTCTTTTTATAGTTCCAAATTTTCCTTTTTCCTTTTATTTCCCTTTCTATCTCTTTTTCTTCTATTGGTGCCCATACGTCCCCTTCAGAAACGGGTATTCCGTATACCTCTTCTTTTCTTCCTGAGAATAAGTAATATAAAATTAAAGCAGCTATGATGCTTATTATGGGAATAAAGAGATATTTCAGATTTATTTTTTCGGACGGTTTTACATGAGTAGGCTTTGGGCTTGTTGTAGGCGGTGTCGGTGTCTCTTTTTCCTCCTCTTTTTCTTCCTTTTCCTCTTCTTCTTCATACAATATGGCCACTCTATTGGATTCTACCTCATAACTGTCCTGATATATGTCTTTCCACACGATTTTAGCTCCTGGAAGTTCTAAAGAATCCCCAAATTTAGTTATTACATAAGAGAATTCTTTTGATTCATTGGAATTCAATTGGTTTATACGGAAACTCAAAGCCCTGTCTGTTTCATACCCCTCTGGTAGATAATCCTCTATTTCTATATCAAAAGCTTTTTCACTGTATGTATTTGTCACATTGAGAGTGACAGTATTCTCTTCAAGTGTTTTTTCAAATACAAGTCCTCTTACTTCTATTATCGTTTTTTCAGAGTATGCAGTATACTCGTTTCCAAATCGATCTTTATAGATCAACGAAGCTTCGCTCAACTCAAATGTTCCTGCTTTTTTTGGAGTTATTTTACACCTCAGAGAATGTTTCTCTCCCGGATCTAATTTTCCTTCCCAGGTATAATCATTTCCGATATAATCTGGAATCTCATCCTTTAACTTTATATCCGCTTTGCTTTCTCCAGTATTTTCTATTGTATAAATGATCTGGGTGCTGTATCCAAATCTTATTGTATTCTCTTCCAGAGATCTTGTTATTTTAATTATAGGCTTCTTTGTAATGAAAGAAACTTTTAGTTCTTTGTTTAAAGAGTAGTCCAATCCTATATTATCCTCATAACTCCCATTTAATACAAAGGAAAGTTCTTTATCACCCACATCTGTTTCAAATGTAGCTTTTGTAATGTATTCGTCTCCAGGATTGAGTTCGTCTACATCATAGATCAATCCCTCTTCTATTCTTCCTTCCGAGTCCAAAACCCTGAACCCCGGATAATCTAATTTAAGATGTATATTTTTAATCGAAGATACACCACAACTCAAAGTTAATTGAAGCGTTATTATCTCTTTATCCTCAGAAGGTATCCTTTCCAGAATTTTCATATCTATGTTCAGAGACGGTGGCACAGCTTCTGGAATTATAACCTCGAAATCTGAAGTTGTTTTTTCCTTTTTACTTCCGTTTATTATATACGTAGCTCTTACTCCAAGAAAACTGTATTTTCCAGGTTTTGAAGGTGCTTTAACGGCATACTTTATTATCTTAGCCTTTGCAGGTTCTAGTTTATCGATCTTATATCTTAAAATCTTGTTCTCATCATCCCATTCTGTATTTTTGTCGAAGATTTCTACGAGCGTAAAATCTTCAGGGATTATGTCCACGACTTCGATATCTTTTATATCATCCTCTGTATTGTTTCTTAACATGAGGGATATATTGATGATTTCATCTTCGCTGAGATAATTCTTACTTATTTCTTTTGTTAATGTTAATTTCTCGGTACCTATGACATGTATATCTATCAAATTGGAAATTACCTTGTGTTTTCCGTAAATGTCTTCATAATACGCTTCCCCGCTGAAAGAATAACTGCCTTCCTGATCTCCTTTAAGTACATAATCTATTTCTTTTGTTTCTTCTGGCTTTATTTTTCCTTTGAACTCGGGAGTTCCGTCGACAACGCTTAATCCTTGCGGGATGTTGTCCTCAAACTCCACATATATTTCCTTTTCACTCCAGTTCCTTATAAATACCTGTATCTTTTTTGTTTCTCCTACCTTCATCTCGTTGCTTCCAACGACATGCTTTTCAACTCTCAGTACTTTACTCGTGGGAGACGGCTTTACATTCACATTGAATGTTTTTTCTGTCTCAAAAGGGTTTCCAAGATCATCTTTCCATGATATATGAACATCTACCGAGTACTTCTTTTCAAAATCTACCGGTGGGGCATCCATTTCAAGGATAATGTATCCTGTTTCATTCGGATAAATATCAAAAAGATTCTGTTCACAGTAGTTTAGATATATCCATGTTACGTCTTTGCAGTTTAAATCACTCTCAAAGTAATAGCTTATATCTCTTGCCATTCCCTTTCCTATATTCAAACCATTTTCTACATTTTTTAGATAGACGAACAGATAGAATTTATCATTTGAATAGATTTCGCTGTCCCATACCTTTTTTTCTTTGTCCCATCTTTTAAACTCGGAACTTACATTTATGTTTGGAATAACTCTTTTGTATATCCTGAAAAATCCTTTAAACTTTTCTCCAATCCCGGAATTGTCCAGGAACTCGAAAACAATATTGTTGTACAGGCATCTCTGATATAAACCCATATTTACGTCATCTTTCTTCTGCGATCCTTTATGGATCTGGACTTCGTTTATATCGTACCAGTACTTGTGAGTTTCATCCAGAATCAAACTGTAATCATCGTAACTTATTATTCCTCCAAGTCCTATCCAATCCTCTTTTACCATAGCATATTTCTTGTACTCATAAAACCTGACATAATA
>DAOVEQ010000002.1 GCA_030668905.1 Thermococci archaeon | reverse complement strand
TAACACTCCAAAAAACAAAGATATAATTCATCTTTTGAAATATAGAAGATCGATAAGAGAATATAAAAGAAAAAAAATAAAATTGAAATATCTTTCTTTGTTATTAAAACTTTCAGCAAGTGTCACAAAAGAAAGTTTGGGAGAAGATAATATAACAAAGTTTTATTTAAGAACGTTTCCTTCCGCAGGGGCACTTAATCCTATAAATTTATATATTTTGAACCTGAGTGTCTCTGATCTTGAAAAATATGGGATATACTATTACGATCCTATGAACCATGAATTGATCTTTCTTAATAAGATAGATAGATCTGATGTCTCAATTCCAGAGACGTTAATTTACCAAGAGTTTGTTCTCAATGCGGGATTTATAATAATTCTTTCAGGTGACTTAAAGAAAATTGATCAAAAGTACGGATCAAGGGGGTATAGATACTTGTTATTGGAAGCAGGCCATATAATGCAAAATATTTATTTAATTGCAACTGCATTAGATCTAGGAGCATGTGCTATCGGTGGATTTTTAGATGATATTGTAAATTCATGGATTTTAGTTGATGGTGTAGATGAGGGCTCTTTATATCTTGCGTGCGTGGGATTGCCTAAAAAAGGGGAAGTGAAATAAATGGATACAATAGACACTTTATGGATTTGTCTAACGTATAGATCTAATCTGCCATGTAAATACCATATTTTTAACAAAAGATTAATTAAAGTAAAAAAAGAGGCTTCTATTGGGGAATTTAAGGAAGTTATGAATGCTATTGATTTAAAAGGATCGTATATAAAGTTAAGCGGAGGAGAACCTTTCTTAAGAGAAGGTATTATTGATTTTTTAGTTTTTTTGGAAGAGAAAAAACCGAAAGACATGTTTATAGAGACAAATGAATCTCTTTTAACTCCTAAAATTATAAAAAGATTTGCAAAATATCAAAATATTAGTTTATCAGTAAGCCTTGATTCTGCAGATGAAACTCATGATTCAATATGGGGAAAGAGGGGACTGTATCGAGACGTTATAAATAATCTGAAAAATATTTTGAAAAGAAATATATGTGTTGAAATTATTACTACTTTGCAAGACAAGAATATAGAAAAACTCTCTACGACTATAAAAAAAATATGGGAAATGGATGTCTCTAATGTAAGAATCCTCCCTATTTTAAATGTGAGTGGAGAGAAAGAAATATGCGATGCAGAAGAAATGTATAATTATACATATTCAGTAGTAATCCCCTTTTTAAAAAGGTATCCGAATAACTTTATTAATACAAATATCTCTCCAGCAGTGCTTCCTTTCTCTTTAGTAGAGGATCATAAATATAAAGTGGTGGAATGAGAGTATGATAGCTTTGCTTCCTGACTTGAGTGTTGCTCCTTGCGGATTTGCAACAGATAAAAAGTTAAGAATAGGAAGAACTTTAAAAGAAGATATACGAACTATCATTGGAAAAAAATCACTTAAAATCTATAAAGCTTCCTTAGAAAGGATTTCTGGAGTTTGTACTAATTGCATGTTATATAAGATACACAAAGGAGATTGTAGGGTTGAATCTATTGCCAATTATAAAAAATTTGGCTCTCCTGGTTTTTTATGCCAAGAAGTATATGAAATTGGTTTATTGCCTAAAAATCTATTGTATACTTCTAGTGTAAGAAAAAACAAAAATACAGGAGGATATAAATGAATGTTCAAGCCTCAGTTTTCCTTCTTATTCTTTTATATCCGCTTTTAATCAGGATTTCTTTTGCTTTGGTGTATATATTTATAAAGGGGCATAGTAAAACATATTTTAGCAATTTAAGATATAGCGCCCTAAAAAGTTTGCCAAAATGTATTTATCTTTCTATTTCTATTATTTCTATTTTATGTTTAATTGTTCTTCCAGATCTTAACTATATAATTAACTTTCCTGAATATTGGAAATGTTTTATTTTATCTTTAGGAGCTAGCTCTGTTTTAGGTGTGCTACTAGGAATTTTCTGTTATTTTTTTATAAAAAATATTTTAATAGAAGATAAAAACTATTTAGTTAATCCAAGAACTAATCTAAATACAATTATTTTTTTGTGTATTATAATGATTTTTGAAGAAATAATTTGGAGAGGATTTTCTTTTTATTATCTAAATTCCAATATTGGACTGACAACTTATAATTCTATTTTGATTTCATCATTAATGTTCGGTACATGGCATATTAAAGAAAAAAATTTAAATAAAACTTCTTTCATTAGATTTTCTATTCATAGTTTTACTGGAATGGCATTTTGTTTGACATTTGTGTATTTTAATAGCATTATTTTTTCTTATATAACGCATTTATTTTATAATTTTACTATTCTTATATTAACTAAAAATAACATAAAAATAGAGACTAATCATGCCTAATAACTCTGTGGCACATGCCCTATGAAACTATGCTTCGATCATCTTTATTTTAATTTCAAGAACTTCTCGTTATATCATACATCTCTACCATTGTTTTTGTGTTTTGTTTCTTTGTTAAGCTTAGTCATAAAAGCTAGCGAAATAATTTGCACTTCCTCAGCAAAAGACTTTTATACTCATAAAAGTTTTCCGATATAGAGTGATTTTATGCAGAAAAGAGACTTCGTAGAGATAGATTATGTTGCAAAGATAGTTGAGACCAATAAAGTATTTGATACCACCATGGAAGATAAGGCGAAAGAATACAAGATTTATAAAGAAACCTTCAAGTATGAACCTATAAAAATTGTTGTCGGGGCAGAATACGTCATAAAGGGGATGGATGAAACATTATTTAAAATGAATGTTGGCGAAGAAAAATCCATAGAAATTTCTCCAGAAAAAGGATTTGGGAGGAGAGATCCAAAACTTATAGTAAAGGTTCCATTGAGAGAGTTTAGAAAACATGATATGACTCCAAGACCTGGAATCAGGATAGAAATAAATGGGAGATGGGCTACTGTAAGGAATGTAAGCTCAGGGAGAGTCAATTTAGATTTTAATCACTTTTTAGCTGGGAAAAATTTAATTTATGATATCAAAATCAATTCGAAAATTGATGATATTGATGAAAAGATAAAAATTTTAATGAGATTAAATATAGGAGCTGAATTAGAGTATATTCTTGAAGAAGGAGATTTAAAAATCAAAAATAAAAAGGATATAGATGATATTTTAAAAGAAAATCTATTAAAGGCGGTAAAGGATTACATACCTGAAATAAAAAATGTAGAATATGTAGAAGAACTAAAAAAAGAAGAAAATGAGGAGTTAAAGGCTTAATGTCAACAGCATCGTAAAGATAGGTATCAAAATATAGATGAGATACGGAATCCCACACACTATTACCGCCTTCATTCTTGAAATTTTGTACAGAGCTTCTGCAACAAGTATAGTAAAGATCATAGCTACTGCTTTGAAAATAATCATTATTGATTCGTATAAGATATATCCAGTGGATGTCTGGTATTCTTTTGTCTGATCCAGTATCTCACTTATATCTGGAGTTTCTTCATTTATATATGATAAATCCATCTCCGTCTCCGGGATAAAAGGTACTGCAATGGCAGATACAAGATTTCCAACAAGCAATATTAGAAATATGTATCCCCCCACCTTAAGAACTCTTTGAAACTCGCCGAACCCTCCAAACGCTCTGGCAATTATATGTATGGCACCAAAAAGGAACACCCATGTAACCACGGCTACTATAATCCCGCTGATTAAAGTAGATCCTGCCATTATTACTCCCCAGTACTGTCCAATTGGCATATTTTCAGGCCAGATATAATGTATTCTTGAAGAAACGATCCAGCCCACGACCCCCGAGATTACTCCAGTAGCAAGTACAATGATTAAAGGTATCCTAAACTCCAACTCAACGATCTTGTTTACTCTTTCCTCTATGTTCATATATAGAGATAATAAATTTTATTTTTATAGGTTTCCTTAGTAAATTTTTTAAACGATGAGCCTATCTTATTTTATGGAAAAAGAAAGAAAGTTTGAAATTGCATTTTTAATATGTATATTTCTCCTGGGTCTTATAATTAGAATTTATCCAAAACTCCTTGTCAGCCCCCATCTTCCTTCTTTTTTAGGCGATGTCTGGTACAGAATCTGTATGGCTCAGTATATCTTAGATCACGGTGCCCTTCCTATCCCCGATATCCGATATTTAGCATATGGAAATGTTCCTCTCTGGTATCCCCCGCTATCTCCCCTTTTTTTAGCATTCCTATCCAGGATAACAACTTTAGACCTAGCTACTGTATGTACAAGAGTTGTTCCTTTCTTTGAGGCTTTTACTCCCATTCCATTTTATTTTTTAATTAAAAAATGGTACAATGATCAGATCGCAAGAATATCTATCCTAATTTTAGCTCTGACTCCCTCATTTATTTATTTAACAGGGATCGCAGATCTCCAGATATTTACTCTCTGGATTATTCCAGTAGCTCTACTTTTAATATCAGAAGAATACACCATTAAAAAGGCTATTATACTGGGAATTCTTCTCGGAATTAATTTCCTGTTCCATCTTTCCTATTTTGTAACAATAGTAACACTGCTTTTATATATTATAGCTGAAAAAATTGAGAAAAGACCTATAAAAGAAAAAATGAAGTTCTTTTTAATAAGTGTTGGAATAAGCCTCGGGATAACAGCATGGTGGTGGGTTCCGGATAATCTTTTCAAATGGTGGATATTCCATATCTCAACCTCTACACTTTTACAAGATATCACAGGGCATTTAGAGTTTTATGGAGCCCCTTTCATGATCTTGGGATTCATAGGTTTTGTATATTTCTGTATAAAGAAATTTAATCATAAGAGTTTTATAATAATATGGTGTTTTTTCCTGTTTTATGAGGTATTTGCTGAAAATATTCTTGATATTATCAACAGGGCAGACCTTATGTGGCTTACTGTGGTAAGACCTTTGGAAGGATATAGATTCTATATTTTTCTGGCTATGCCATTTTCCTTGGTCTCCGCATTGTTTCTGGATAATATAAGAAAAGATCTGGATAGAGAAGTGCTGGGGATACTCATTATCTCCGCAATGATAATAATCAGCTTAACAGGACTATCTTCCTATAATATAGAATGGAAGCTTACAAATGCGGGTGTAAATGAAAGAGAGTATGATGCCGCATTATGGTTTAGAGAAAATACAGATGATTCTGCAAGGATCGTTGCGGATTACTATACCGCACAGATGTTTTCAGGTGTCTGCGGTGGAAAGGCACTCCTGGGGGGATTATTCCCTTTGAGAGATATAGATTTCAATCCTTATATTAAGGCGCCGGGGCAGGTACAGAACGATATTTATGATTTTTATTCTACTGATGATATCGATCTTACGTTCGAGATAATAGAAAGATATGGAATAACGCATGTTTTTATATCGACAAACATGGAGACAAGTGGTTGGCTTGGAGCATATAAAGCAGGAGGTTTTGGAGTTCCAGTTAATCACAGAAAATTTGATAACGAAGAGTACTTTGAACTTGTATACTCTGATAAAGATATAAATATCTATAAAATTTTAAGATCATGAAGGATCATAAGACAATCTTAGTGGCATGGCTGTTTTTCTCAACAGTTAATGGCATAATGTTTCCAATACTTCCTATCTACATATATAACCTTAGCGAGAGCTATATCTACGTAGGATTGATAAATGCCCTCCCAGCCCTGATGTTAATGTTTATGAGCTTTATATGGGGTGCCTTTTCTGATAAAATAGGAAAAAGAAAAGAAATCATATTTTTCTCATGTTTTGTTGGATCTGTGATGTATTTTTCTTTTGATATTCTAAATTCTGAGCTTCTTATCGTTATGAGAACAATCCAGTTCGTATTCCTTGCTGGTGCGTATTTAGTTCCTGCTTTGCTGACAGAGTATTTCCCTGAGGAGAAGGGTAAGGCACTAGGAAACTTTCAGAGTTTCGGAGCTTTAGGCTGGGTAATCGGGGGATTGAGTGCCGGGTATCTTTATAACTCTGGATATATTTTTGTTATTTCCGGGGTTCTTACTCTGATATTTGCATTTTTGATGACAACTATAGAAGAAATACCTAAGAATGTTTTTAAAGAGTTTTATTTCTTTAAATTTGGAAATTTTAAAGTTCTGACCTATCTTTCCTTAACCACGATTGTTCTGATCACATCTTCAGGAATTGTTTCAGGTCTTTTTTCTGTGTATATGAAGGGCTTTGGTGTTTCTGAGATTAATATTGGGAGAGTCTCAGCGTTAACGGGCTTATGTGTAGCTCTGACTACGTATATGGCGGGGAAGATCTGCGATAATTTTGGAAGTGAAAAAATATTTGCCCTTACAAGTTTTTCTTACATATGGATCTGGATTGCTCTAGGTATCACCCAAAATATGGTTATTATTTGCTATAATATATGCTATACCTGCCTATTCTTTCTTCTTCACAAGTGCAAACTCGATGGCGGCAGATGCTACATCTATAGAAGAAAGGGGGAGAGGCATAGGGTTATTAAACTCTTCAATATCATTAGGGATGTTCGCAGGCCCATTGATCGGAGGTTTTCTAGCACAGTTATTCGACGTTCCTTTCGCTTTTAAATTTGCTGGCTTTTTGTGTATATTCTCCACTGTTTTGGCTCTGTATTTGAGATCTTTTTATGAGAGGTAAGAATTTTACCCTATAGAAAAGTTTTTATACCTAAAAGAGAAAAAAAGACGGAAATTGGTGTAACTATGGGTGAGAGCATATATAAGAAAATTATGGGAAGTAAAAAAATGGTTTTATTTGCTTTGTTATTTTTGTTTTTCTTTTATAATATTTCTATTTTCAAAAATTGGAATATAGATCATGAATTTGAACGGGAAATAGATATGCAGTTCCAAAGATTGGAAGAAACTTCTAGATATAAGTCTGAGGAAGAAAGTTCATTGGAGGCAACTTTCTGGAGGTACGTATTGCAAAAAGAAGAAGGGTACATATACTCACAATACAGCGAACTCTATACAGATCAGCCAAATATTTTTTCCTGGATACCCTTCCAGAGTTTGAGACTGAAATATCGGGCACAGTGGTATAATACTCAAATCATATATGTACTCGGCAATAGTTTTATTCTCATGAAAGGTCAGATGACCGATTACCAGAAGAGTGAAAGTTACAATGACTCTCTCCGATCTGTAGAGGGGATAGCGGATGAAAGCATTGATATTTTATGGAAAGACTACACAACATGGCTCATGGTTGGAGCACCAACGTATGAAGAAGTAGAAAAAGAGTTCAATTTCTTGCCCGATGCTCTCAAGCGTGTAGTGAATGGAAAACGATTAGAAAATTTTTATGAAAATAGAATGGAAAGAGTAAAAACACACTACGAAATGTACGCACCTGAAAAACTTGCGTACGACATCAAGGTTCTCGCAAGTCTCACTACACTGGCGGAAAATGACGGTGATGTTTTATTTCCCAAAGGTGTTATCATGGGTGTCGGTACCCCTGAAAATTATGGATTGATGAAGTTTGAAGATCAAGATATACCGTATACATCGTATTTTTTGGAAGTGAGTGCTGTTTCATTGATTCAAACATTGCTCGTATTTCTTATATATTGGAAAATGGTGCAGAGTAAAAATGCGTAAGATAGAGGAGATGCTCATGACAAAAAAGGACATGTATAATTTTGTTAATCCTTTTTGTGGAAATTTATTTTACAATTCGAGAAAACTTTTTATAAGAGCTATCCCTTTATAGAATGATCTTTATGAAACTGAAGGAGTACTCAACTATAAGAGAGATCTCGGGACCTTTGATGATCGTTGAGAAGGTAGAAAATGTAGGATATGGGGAAGTAGTCGAAGTCATCGTTTCTGATAATGAGACAAGACTCGGTCAGGTTTTGGAAACTTCCACTGATATGGCAGTTGTCCAGGTGTTTGAGGGTACCACAGGTCTTGATACACATCACACAAGAGTAAGGTTTACTGGAGAACCTATAAGGCTTCCCGTCTCTGATGATATGCTTGGTAGGATATTTACAGGTGTTGGAAAACCTATCGAGGGCCCTGATATAATTCCAGATGACGAATTGGATATCAATGGATCCCCTATTAATCCGTATGCTCGTGAGTATCCCAGAGATTTTATACAGACAGGTATATCCACAATAGACGGAATGAATACACTTGTGAGAGGACAGAAATTACCTATATTCTCGGGATCGGGACTTCCGCATAATGACCTAGCTGCTCAGATAGCAAGACAGGCTAGGGTACTTGGAAAAGAGGAGGAGTTTAGTGTCGTATTTGCAGCTATGGGAATCACCTTTGAAGAAGCAAACTTCTTTATAAAAGATTTTGAGAGAACTGGAGCATTAGAAAGGGTAATAATGTTTTTGAATCTGGCTAACGACCCCTCAATTGAAAGAATAATAACCCCAAGAACTGCGTTGACCTGCGCAGAGTATCTTGCTTTCGAAAGAGATATGCATATTCTGGTAATACTGACAGATATGACTAATTACTGCGAGGCTTTGAGAGAGATATCTGCAGCAAGAGAAGAAGTACCTGCAAGAAGAGGATATCCTGGATATATGTATACTGACTTAGCATCTGTTTATGAAAGAGCTGGAAGGATAAAGGGTAAAAAAGGTAGTATAACACAGATGCCCATACTTACTATGCCCGATGATGATATAAATCATCCCATTCCTGATCTCACTGGATATATTACAGAAGGTCAGACGATTCTTTCAAGAGAATTGCATAGAAAGAATATATATCCCCCCATAGAAGTTTCCCTCTCCTTATCACGACTGATGCAGAAAGGGATTGGTGAGGAAAGGACAAGAGAGGATCATTCTGGGGTTGCTTCCCAATTATTTGGTGCCTATGCTGAAGGAAAAGAGTTGAGAGATCTTGTAGCTGTTGTCGGGGAAGAAGCTCTCAGCAGTTCTGATAAAAAATATCTGGAATTTGCAGATGAGTTTGAAAAAAGATTTGTAAATCAGGATAGGGAAGAAGACAGAAGCATTGAAGAAACATTAGAACTGGGATGGGAGTTATTATCATCATTCCCTGAATCTGAACTAAAAAGAGTAGACCCTGAATATATTGAAAAGTATTATAAAGGTGAAAAGCATTGAAAGAGATAAAGCCGACTCGCTCAGCTTTATTGAGATTGAATAGGAGGGTTTTGCTGGCTGAAAGGGGACATAGACTCTTAAAAGAAAAAAGAGACGTTCTTGTTATAGAATTTTTTAGTATCTTTGAGGATCAGAAGTATCTTAGGAGAAAAATCAATGAAGACCTTAAAGATGCCTTTAAAGATTATATGAAACTAAGGATTGTAGACAGAAACACGGAAAACCTTGCCACAGTACTCCCTAAAATACAGAGCCCTGAGATAGAGATAAAAAGAAAAAATATTATGGGAGTTAATGTCCCCTTAATAAACTTGAAAAAAGGGAAAAGAACTCTTTTTGAAAGAGGATACAATCTATATTCTTCTTCTACGCTTTTAGACGATGTTTATGACAAGTTCGGGGAGATACTTGAGGAGATAGTAAGATTGGGGGAGATAGAAAGATCAGTTAAACTTCTAGCCAGAGAAATTGAAAAAACAAAGAGGAGAGTAAACGCATTGGAATATATAATAATACCTGCTCTAGAAGAGAAGAGAAGATTTATTCAGTTTCAATTAGATGAAAGGGAAAGAGAGGATTTTTTTAGGATGAAGAGGGTTAAAAGCCTTATGGAAAGTAAAGCTTAAAAGTGTAATTGCCCGTATAATATATGGTGTAAAAAATGTATGTGACTGGAATCTCTTCAAAATCCATAATAGAAAAACTGCCGTATGAGAAGATATATGTAGAGTACCGAGAATTTCCTGATGGTGAGATGTATATAAGATTTGAGGAAAAAATAAAGAAAATTAGAGAGCTTCTTATAGTTCAGTCTCTCTACTCCTCTCAGAATACACATTTGATGCAGCTATTTTTTATGCTTGACGCGTGCAAGGAGTTGAATATAAACGTCCATCTTTTTGTTCCCTATCTTGCTTATGCACGACAGGATAAGAGGTTTAAGGATTATGAATGTATATCCTCAGAGACAGTATTAAATATCCTAAATTCTTTTGATTTAAAGAGCTTCTATACTATAGATGTTCATGAAAAAAAACTTTTAAAACATATTAAAACAGAATCAAAAAACGTAACAGCGACGTCTATAATAGGAAGGTATCTCAAGGAAGAGGATCTAAAAGATCCTGTGGTAATTTCGCCGGATAAGGGAGCTATAGACATAGCAAGGAGGGTGGCTGAGATTCTGGACTGTGAGTATGATTATCTGGAAAAGAAAAGGATCTCTGGGGATACTGTAGAAACAAGACCTAAGAATATAGATACAAGGGGAAGAGATGTCGTAATTGTAGATGATATGATATCGACAGGAAGTACAACGGCAAAAGCATGCGAAATTTTAAAGAAAGAAGGAACAAGAAAGGTACTGGCTGGAGCTACTCATCTATTGATGGTAGGGGGTGCAGAAGAGAAGCTTAAAAGGGCAGGCATAGACAAGATCTTTGGAACAGACTCCATACCTCATAAATACGCATCTATAAGTGTCGCTCCTCTGATAGAGGGGGAGTTAAAAATCATGCTATGAAAGAAAAATTAGTACCTTTAAAAGATCATAGATTCAAATGCCAGTTGTGCGGAGAATGCTGCAGGAACAGATGGGTGCCTTTAACCTTGGGAGACATATTCAGGATAAAGAATGTAAAACCTATAGATGATTTTCTTCTGATCTGGAATGAAAAGAAGTTAGTTATAGAGAGAAGAGAGTGGGATAATGGATGTATTTTTTTGAAAGATAATTTATGTGAAATAAACAAAATAAAACCTCTTATCTGCGTACTGTATCCTGTGGCTTTATCAGAAGTACCTGTTTTAAAGAATGATACTCCTTATTACCTTAAAAATGGAAAAAAAATCTATTTGTATATTGATAAAAGCTGTAAGGGTATTGGGAAAGGAAAAAAATTCGATATTGAAAAAATACTGGATCTGTGCGAAACAATCCTCCAAGAATCAAAAGAAACATGCTGGAGAAATTGACAGAGACAATTTAAGCCTGTTCTTTAAAAATCTTTACCTTTGCGAGTTTTTCTACTGTAAATGAAAGAAGGATAAGATATAATGCACCGAAAAGTGTGAAAGGTATTGGTGTAGGGATATGCGCAGAAGAAAGACCATAGTACATCATTGACAATCGGGAGAAAATTTCGTTGAGAAAAACAAAGAATATAATACTTAATAAATCTCCTCTAATAGTTTTTGATCTTCTCAAAAGATAAATTAAAACAAATGCAGAAAGAAGATAGTAAAAAGACCATTCTCTATAGAAAGCCTCTAATTCAAAGCCCAGGAGAAAGTACGTATAAACATTGATTACTATGGAGGGAATAAAGAATCCTAAGATGAATGGTTCATATTTTCTTTTATAGATAAATATTATATATGGGGTAAACATCGATGCGAATATTAGCCAATATAAGAATTCTCCAAGATTTGATGGAATTGTTATAGGAACGCTTATTTCTTTTGCAATTTCAGTCTTTAAAAATAAATCTGCTATTGGTCCATCTGCATAATAAAAGAAAACAATAGATAAAAGAAAAAAAATAAGACTATATTCTATATTTTCTTTAGAGAACAAATTTCTTGTTATATTTTTTTGAGAGGTTATAGGAGGTATAGGAATCACCATCTATGGACAGCTACAGTCCCAATAATGCGAATGGGTCTCTGACCCCGATAGCGTCACTCTTCCCAGATAGTCCTCATAAAGTTTCTGATGCGTACAATTGTCATACCATACTCCATATTTATCACATTGCTGTGTCCATGTCCCCTTACACCAAACTTTTGAGGTCCTCCCCCCCCACCAAGCTTTAATGAGTACACACTTCACTACCTCCCAAGTCCACTGTTTCGGAGTACAGTTCCTGTATTCTATGCGATAACGCATGCACTCTCCCAGATGCTGTACATCTCCTTCCGTATTTTCTGTTTCTTTTATCTTACTGACTGGAGGCAGGGGATTACACGGACATCCCTCTTTATCTCCATTATCTGCAAAAACTACACCCAATGCAACAACCATCATCATTGAAATGATGATCAAGCTCGTTATTTTCTTGTTCACTTTATCACCCTCTTTAATTAGTTGAGAGTTTTGTCAACTCCCACTAATGCTTATATACCCTCCCTTATTTATAAATTTTTTGGTGCTTTTTATGAAAAATTTTCAGTACCTCGTATGAAATTTTTAAATATGCAAATATCAATACGAAAGCTAACTCTCAATTTTCCTTTATTAACTCTATTTTATAAAAGCTTCAAGCTTCCTGTATACCCATCTATTTCTTCATCCTTCCATGGTCCTATTCCTATGCATGTTATTGTATCTGGCGATATCTGCGTCATCCCTGCATCTTTTATAAGTACAGTAGGAATTTTTCTTTTTACTCTTTCATACGTCTCTAGAAGCTTTTCTTTATTTTCTATCTTCAGAACTATCTTTTTCTGTCCTTCGTGTACCCATTTATCGTATATATCTGGATAGTTTTTTCTGCAGAGTTCAGCTGCTGTTAATGATGCATGAGCTACCTGTGAAGCTATCTTTCCTTTTCCAAGCTTCAAATCTGCCCTGATTACTATAACCTGTTTCATTCCTTCACATCCAGCAAAACAATGTCTTCATTATTTTCCGAGAAGATCGTAAGTTTTTTTCCTTCGCAGTGGTAAAGATCTATCCCGTGCTCCAAAAAACTTTTTGCTTCTTTAGAGTATACAGATATTTTATAATTTCCTATATATAAATAGAGATGCCCTCTAATGTTCTCTACCATCTTTACTACCCCTGCCCCCCAAAACTTTCCTTCCGGTATTTCATCATCAAGATCATATACACAAATCTCATCGGAGATAACTTTTGCCTCCCCTACAAGCATCTCTTCCGATCTGAACTCTTTATAAACTCCCGAAACTTCAACGATGCACTCTTCAAATGCTTCTCCTTTTATATATGCCTTTATTCTCCCAGTTTGATCTTCCAACTCTATTAAATGCCCGTCGTAGTAATATCTTCTTGATTTAACTTTTCCTCTAATAGTATAAACTTTATTCAACTTCAAATCGCATATTTTTTCTATTCTTTTTCCTAAATTCTCATAATAAAGACAGAAAAACTCTTTATTAAGTATTCCATAAGCTTCGATATAATCTCCGAAACCAGAGTTTATATCTATTTTTATATCGTTTATATAGGTTTCATCTCCTCTCTTTTCAGTTTTGCCTTCAAGATAATCACATTTTAAAGAAAATATATCGTTTATTATTAACTTCTCATTTTCTTTCCCCCCTATAATCCCTCCAATTCCATCAAAACCAAAGTTTTCATTAAAAACAAAACTTCCAAAATTAGTTTTAATTTTGTTTTCTTCTACATAACATGCAAAAAAAGATTCGTTAAATTTATGCACTTTAAATTTCTCTGGATATATCTGAAACTCTGGAAATCCTCTTTTTATGTATTTTTCGGGTGTCTTTTTTAATACGCCTTCAACGATAATATAGTCTCCTATATCTACATCTTCCAGCGAAAAAATCTCTATCTCATTAACAACTAAAAATTTTTCGTATGCTTCAGAAACTACTCCCTTTAAAACAACGTATTTCTCTAAATAATTTTCGGGATCTGAGGAGATCTCTTTTGGCCCTAAGTATACAGAAAGAGCAAATAATGAACTCAGTCCTATTAAGGATGTTATTAGAGCTACTCCCAACAGTGTTTTGTTTTCCATGTACTTTATTTTTAAAAGATTTTAAAAAATTATCGTTGCTATATCTTGAATCGTACTTGCAATGTTCATAGTATCTTCTCCATTAAATCTAATACAGAGTAAGAAGCTCTTGTTATTCCCATGCTTTTTTCTGTCGTATCTGTGCCTACAAGATATAACTCTTTTATTGGTGTAATATTGCCAGGCATTTTTTGGTTTATACTCCATGCTGCTTTTTCAGGAACCAAAACCTGCCAGTGCATAAAATCTATGTCTTTCTCGATCTCTGGAAAAATCCTTTTTATACCGTCTAATGCTTTTTTCTTTTCCTCTTCCAGATTGTATTCTTTTGGAAGAACAAATCCAAATCCCACCAGTTGTTTTCCCTTTGGTGCCAGATCTGGATCGTAATTTGAAACGGGAACAGCCCAACATCTTGGATCGATCCATATCTCACTACCCATCTTATCAAAATATTTTCTATTCAGTCCTGTCCAGAGTGTTAAAGTATGTACTCTCTCTAATTTTTTTAATTCCTCTTTATAATTTTCGGGAAGATCCACTATATCCGGCAACTCAGAGGCATATCCTGAGTATATCACCATTTTCCCTTTATATTCTCTGTTTTGAGTTTTCACACCTATAACTGTGTCATTCTCTATTAAAATTTCTTTTACCTCCTCTCCCGTTATGATTTCAGCGTTTAGGGACTGTACTATGCAGTTGATTATCGTTCTTATACCTCCCTTGGGGTATCCCTGGTCTTCTGCACCTTTCTTTGTCAATAATTTGATTATTTTTGAGAGATACGCCTGAGGATCGATACCGTGTATAGTTATAATTCCTTTGCTCTTACTCTTATAATCTAAACTATCTAGAAACCTTGCTACAGACGTTTTTTTAGAATCAACTCCTGTCATAAAATAACAGAGAGTGTCTACAAAGCTCATCGTTGTCTTGTTGATATTTCTCTTCTCCAAGAGATCATATACAGAGATATCCAAGAAATCTTCTCCTATTAATCTTCTCCCATACGTAGAAATTAAAATCTCTAATAGAACTGCTCTATCTTTTCGGGGGATAAGAGAAAAAGTAGAAAATGATTTTAGATTCCAAGGAAAAGGGTAATGTTTATCTTTGTCTCTTACATAATACTCTCCGTGATAAATAAAATCGGGGGACACATCAAAGTACTGGGTAATTAATTTTCTTAAGGGGCCATTTTCTAATCTTGTGATAATATGAGGTCCGTTATCTACAATATATCCTTTTATTTTATAACTCTGACAAATTCCTCCTACTTTTTTTTGTTTTTCTAAAATTAAAACTTTTTTTTCATTTTTTGATAATACCAGTGCGGAAAGTAGACCACTGACCCCCGCGCCTACTATAATCGCATCATACACTGTGATACACCTCTTTTTCTAGAAGTTTTTCTAAAGTTTCTATTTTTGAGATAATCTCCTCGATATGCCTCTCCTTTTCTTTATTTTTATAGTCCTCCAATTTTTCTTTTAGAGGCTTTATATCTCTGAAAAGAATTTCTTTTAATGTAGAAATGTAGAAATCAGCAAAATCTTTTTTTGCTATGTATAGATGAGTTCTAACATTTTTCATTTTTATTATTAAATTTTTTTTAACGAGCAGATTCAAATATACGCTTACAGAAGAAATACTGTATCCAGTTTTTTCTTTTATTTCCTTCATTGTTAAAGGATCCTTAGAGAGTAGAACAGTGGCAAATATCATGCTACCTCCTTCACATATACCTAAAAAATTTGACATTCTCACTATATCCTGAACAATTTTTTCTCTGATCTCCATAGTTTTCACTTTTTATATATTTTAGAAATTACTGGAATTTCAGGATTTATAAATCTTTCGTAGAAAGACCTTTTAAAGATAAAAGTTAAATTTTGAGTATGAGAAACGCTGCAATAGTTACTTGTATCATTGCATTAGTTGTTATAGGAGTGATCTTTTTTCCAAGGGGTGAGAAAAATGAGAAGGATGATATAAAAATAGAACCCCCTCAAACAACAAAGATACAACTTAAAGGAAAAACAATAGAGTGTGAGTTAAAAAACTATACGACTGATGGAAGGATAGGAGTTACAGTACATTGCGTTCTCTCAGACACAAACTCTACAGTTGTAAGCGTCTTTTTTAAAAATATAACAGACACTATTCAGCCTCTGAATTTGAAAGATGTTTTTGTGGAAGATAGAGCAAAAAATATTCTTCCTCTTGAGGACTATGAGATAACATGGCAAACTTTCAATGTCCTGGATAAAAATCTTAACTCCTTGGGACCTAAAGAGGGTGTAAGAGTAAATTATTATTTTAAAAAATCAGAAAAACTTCTAAAGTACTTTGCATTCAGAAATGTATACTATAGTAGCTTTGAGTATACTATCTGGAAAGTTAAGATAATTTATTAGAAATAGAAAAATTTTTGGTATTTTTATATAGAAACGGGCCGTGAGGGATTCGAACCCCCGACAGGCAGGTTAAGAGCCTGCTGCTCTACCAGACTGAGCTAACGGCCCTAAAGTATACCTGACCGCATTGTAATATAAATCTTTCCACCCACCCCATTGTTTCTACTGGAGATAGTAGATAACTCTTAGAGATATAAAAATTCTATGATAATATTCCCAGTGAGTCTTCTTTTTTATGTATATATATTTTACTACGATACAAAAGGAATTAAAACAAGTTAAATTCCTATTTCATATAATAAAACAGTGTTTTTCCAGAGGAAATAAAGGGGGTAGGTAAAACTATTTATAGGGGTACACCATCAATATATCAATGAAGCAAAGGAGTCTCGAGGAATTGTTTGATCAATGTATAAATAAGAAATTAATAATTAAAAATAAGGATATGTTAAGACATTCTTATACACCCGATGTATTACCTCACAGAGGTAACCAAATAGAGAACTTAGTAATACCACTCGTATCAACACTTAAAGGTGAAACTCCCTCTAACATACTAGTCTATGGTAAAACAGGTACAGGTAAAACAGCGGTCGTTAAATATGTTGGCAAGGCAATAGTTAAAAGAGTCGGAGGGAAGTTTTACTCCAGACCGTATGTAAATAGAATAAAGCCAGATCTTGAGGTAGAGAACAATGATAATACCCCTGTGTATTTTATATATATAAATTGTGAAGTTGTTGATACACAGTACAGAATGCTCGCAAAGCTTTGCGAGTATCTTGGGGAATCTGTGCCTCTTACAGGATGGCCTACAGATAAGGTATATGATACATTTTTTAATGCGTTAGATAACTCAAAAAGACTTGTAATAGTTGTTCTCGATGAGATCGATAAACTGCTTAAAAAATCCAGTGAGGATATACTTTATAATTTAACAAGAATAAATACAGATCTAAAAAATGCAAAAGTGAGTATTATTGGCATCTCCAACGATTTAAATTTTATAGAGTTCCTTGATCCTAGGATAAAGAGTTCTTTAGGAGAGGAGGAGCTGATATTTCCACCGTATGATGCAGTTCAGCTCGTTGATATACTCACTCAAAGAGCTTCAGAAGCTTTTTATCCAGATGTCATAGGATCAGGAGTGATTCAGTTATGTGCGGCTTTCGCTGCACAGGAGCATGGGGATGCAAGGAGAGCATTGGATCTCCTGAGGGTATCTGCTGAGATAGCAGAAAGGGAAAACTCCAAGAAGATAGAGGAAAGACATGTAAAGGAAGCAAAGGTAAAGACAGAGAATGATAGGATTATAGAGGTCCTGAAAACCCTTCCCACACAAAGTAAACTCGTTCTTTACTCTGTTGTACTTCTGGAGAAATACAATACCTCAACAATTATAACAGGCGATGTGTACTCTGTTTATAAAGATCTATGCAGACTTTCAGGGCAGGACATTTTAACGCAGAGGAGAACATCAGACCTTATATCAGAGCTGGATATGCTGGGGATTCTCAATGCTAGGATAATTAATAAAGGGAGGTATGGAAGAACAAAGGAGATAAGGCTTGGTGTCCCTATAAACCAAATAAAAATAGAGCTTGAGACAGACTACAAGATAGAAAGGATTTCCTATTACGTTCCACCAGTACAACACAAACTGGGGTAATCAGATGACAGTGGGCACTAAGGAGATTGTGGGTATATTAGGTAGGGATATAATCTCTGTTTTTTACGAGAACAATATTGTCCTAAGTAAAGAGGCATATGAGTATATACTTGAAGAAAAAATTGATATAGAGGCATTGAGAGGGTATATAGAATATTTACAGGAGAAGAATATGCACATTGCTGAGAAATCCTCGCTTTTAGATATATACTTACCAAAAATGAAGGAGAAGAATTTTAAATTTGAAAAAAAGGAAACGATTCTCGATAAAATAACAGAGGAAAAAATAGAAGTATCTATAAAGAGTAGAGATATCCCAGCAAGAGATACAGATCCCGAGATAAAAATCTTAAAAAAGATAGAAACAGATAGTGAGGGAAATTTTGAGGATTTCTTAGAGACTTTTAGAGATAGATATGAAAAAATTTCCAGAATTTTTAGAGAAAGAGTTAATATAAGAGATTTTCAAAACATAAGCACCATCAAAAAGGGAGAAAATGTTAAAGTTGTAGGGATGGTAAGAAAAAAGTTAAACGCAAAGACAAAAAATGTGATACTAACAATAGAAGATTTTTCTGGAGTCACAAAGGTATTCATTTCCAGAAAATCCAGTATAAATACAGATATGATCTTTGAAGATGAAGTAATATGTGTGGAAGGGAAGTGTGGAGGAAATATAATATATGCACAGAATATTGAGTTTCCGGATATACCCTTAGTGAGAGAGGTAAACAGAAGCGAGATAGATGTATACTCAGTTTTAATCTCCGATTTACATGTAGGGAGTAAGATGTTTTTAGAAAAAGAGTTTCTAAGATTCCTAAAATGGCTTAATCTAAAGATAGGAGACGAAAAACAAAAACATACAGCATCCAAAATAAAATATCTTATCATCGCGGGAGATGTTATAGACGGCATAGGGATTTACCCAAATCAAAAAAAAGATTTGGAGATATTAAGTGTATACGATCAATATAAAAAATTATATGAATTGTTATCATTAGTACCAGATTATATCCAGATTATAATTTCACCCGGGAACCATGATGTTGCCAGACCTGCGATTCCCCAGCTTCCCATTCCTAAGGAGTTTGCTCCTGATTTGTATGATATGAACAACGTTCTTATGGTCGGGAATCCAGCATTTTTTTCAGTGCACAACGTTAAAATATTAGTGTATCACGGGGACACGATATTTGATATCATAGAGAAAATAAGAGTACCACAAAGTGATGTAGTTTCTCCAATGATTCAGATGCTTAAAAAAAGGCATTTGGGCCCCATGTATGGAAAAAAAACGGGGATGATACCCGAAAGAAAAGATCATCTTGTTATAGAAGAGGTACCAGATGTGTTACACATGGGTCATGTTCACGTTAATGGTTATACAGTTTACAGAGGTACAACATTAATAAACTCTGGAACATGGCAGGCGCAGACAGAGTACCAAGTCCTGAGAAACATGATACCCACACCATGCAGAGTTCCTATTTTTAACCTAAAAACTCACAAGACAATGATAACAAATTTTGGATAATGTTTTTTAAGTAGTAGAAGAAAAGATAGTATGATGAATTTTCCTGTAGGCGAAAAGAAAGAGAGTTTTAACAGTAGAGATTTTGATATAGAGACATATATTTATTTTTTAATAGAGGATAAATTTACAGGAGTTGTCAGGATAGAAACAGATGAAAAAAGAGGAGAGATCCTTATCATAGATGGTAATCTTTTCTGTGCATTTTTAGATGAGAAAGTTGGAAACGGAGCCATAGAAGAGATCATAAAAATCAGAGGAGATATAGATGTCTATTTCTTAGAAAAGGAAAGGGCAGAGCATGCTTTCCACTGGTACAGAGATGTAAGAGAAAATCCATTAGTTTCCTGGAAGCCTACAAGAAAAGGGAATTTAAGAAAGGAAGAGTTAGAGGGGATAAAAATCATGAATAGTTTAGGAATTAAAAAACCTTCAAAAATTGAGATAAAAAAAATATTAGAAAATGAGGGAATGGAATTTTTAGTTAAAAATTAAATATTTCCTCTTAGAGCTTTTATATCGGCTTCAAGTTGCATTTTTTTAGTTTTTAGCTCTTTTATTTCTATTTTTGTTTTTTCTTCAGATTCTTTGAGGGTATCGATTCTTTTCTCCATAGAATCTGCGATCTCTCCTTTTTCATTCAATAATCGAGTTGTATTCTCAAGTTTTTTATTTTTTATTTCTATATCATACTCTGTTTTTTCCAAGACTTTTTCCTGTTCTTTTTTTCTTTTTTCTATCTCTATGACATTATTTTTTAAAGTATTAAACCTTTCCTGAAAATCTTCAAGCCTTAATTCTTTTTCCATCATCTTTTCTCTTCTTTCTTCCAGATCTTTGTATCGCTCTTCTTTCTCCAGAAGATCTTTTTTCCATCTTTCAAGTGAAAGAGTTTTTTGTTGAAGTTCCAGATCCCTTTTGTTCAATTCGGCTTCTCTTTCAAGCAGAGCTTTTTCATTATCATTCAGCTTTTTTTCTCTTTTAGATATCTCTTCTATCTTTCTTACCTGGGATTCTTTCTCGATATTGAGATCTTCTATCCTTTTTCGCAGATCTTTTATTCTCTCCTCCATCTCCGGAAGCATCCCTATTTTTTCATCTATTTCCTTCTTTCTCTCCTCTAAATTCTTTTTGCTTTTTTCAATCTCATATTTTTCTTTTATAAGATCGTCTCTTTCTAAAAATATCTTTTTTTCAAGTTCTAAAGTACTCTTATGGGAAGTTAAGAGTTTTTCAAGATTTTCATTAATTTTTTTAATATTTATTGATAATGCCCTTTCATATGTTATTAATTCTTCTTCTTTTGAAGATAAAGAATCTTCAAGCTTCTTTATATTCTCTTCTCTCAACTTTAGAGTTTCTTTATGCTCTTTAAGTTCTTTTATATACGTATCAACGGAATTTTCAATCTTTTCAGCGATTTCATGATGTTTTTTTACAGTTTCCGTGTTTTTAATAGCTTTTTCTACAAGTTCTTTATAGAGAGTTATCTGTTCTTTAATATAGTTTAAAACTTTTCTATCCTCTTCAGAGATACCAAAGGGCATTTAGTCACCTGTCATACTTTTTATCTTCTCTATAAACAAAAGTTTATAAAACTTTCTTTCTAATTATTCACATGCAGAACATTAAGGTCATCACAGTTGCATCAGGTAAAGGAGGAACAGGAAAGACAACAACTACGGCTAACCTGGGCATTGCATTAGCAGCACTCAACAGGCAAACAATAATTTTAGATGCGGATATAGCAATGGCAAATTTGGCGCTTCTACTCGGAATGGAAAAGATAGATGTTACGCTACACGAAGTACTTGCAGGAGAGAAAGACATAAAAGAGGCTATATACCAGGGTCCAAAGGGAGTTATGGTAGTCCCTTGTGGTATTTCCCTTGCAGGTTTTCAAAAATCACATCCAGAAAAACTTCAGGAAGTATTAATGGAATTATTGGGGAAAGCGGAGTTTTTGTTTATAGACGCTCCAGCGGGATTGGGCAAGGACAGTATAATCCCTATGGCGATTGCAGATGAAATACTTTTAGTTTTAAATCCAGAGGTATCCTCAGTATCTGATGGATTAAAGATAAAGATCATGGCGGACACTATAGAGACAGGTGTGAGAGGAATAGTTCTCAACAGGGTAAGGAAGATAGAAGGAGAGATAGGAAGAGACAAAGTAGAGAAGATCTTTAATCTCAAAGTCCTGGCAGAGATTCCGGAAGATACATCAGTGATAGATTCTGTGGCAAAGAGAAAACCTGTTATCCTGACAAAACCGAACAGTTCAGCTGCAATGGCGTATAGGAAGTTAGCTGCAGATCTAGTAGGCGAAAAGTTTGAGTTTAAAAAGGAAAACATTGTAAAAAGATTTATTTCTTCAATATTTGGAAGGTAAATGGTGAAAAATAAACCAAGTATATCCGGATATATTCGGGAAAACATTTAAAGGTTTTTCTATAGATATAATATCATGCCAATTCATCCAATAGATTACAGGTACGGTAGTAAAGAGATGAAGGAGATATTTGAAGAAGAGACGAAACTTCAGTTAATGCTAGATGTAGAAGCAGCGCTCTCGAGAGCACATGCAAAGTTAAATCATATACCAGAAGAAGCAGCTAATGAAATATCAAAGAAAGCGAATACAAAAATTGTGGGATTGGAGAGAGTAAAAGAGATAGAAGAGGAGACAAAGCACGATATAATGGCAGTGGTGAAAGCTTTAGCAGAGAAATGTAAATACGGTGGATACGTACATTTAGGAGCAACATCAAATGATATAAACGATACAGTCACAGCTTTGCAGCTAAAAATAGCTTTGAATATTGTTTTAAAAGATTTAAAGGAGTCAGAAGAAATCCTGGAAAAGCTGACAAGAGAGAATATAGAAAAGGTGTGTATAGGAAGGACACACGGGCAGCATTCAATACCAACTACGTACGGAATGAAGTTCGGGGTTTTTTTAGATGAGTTAAGAAGAGATACAAAGAGGATAAGAGAAGCAAAAGAGAGTGTCACAGGTAAAATGACTGGGGCCGTGGGGACAATGGCGTCTTTTGACGATGGAATAGAGCTTCAGAGACTGGTAGGAGAAGATTTAAAGATAAAAATGGCAAAAATTTCAAACCAGGTAATTCAGAGAGATATATACGCGGAGATAATATCTTCATTAGCCATCCTCGCTTCAACACTTGACAAGATAGCCCTAGAGATCAGGAACCTTCAGAGATCGGAGATAATGGAGATTGCTGAAGCATTTGGAAAAAAACAGGTAGGATCTTCGACAATGCCACACAAAAGGAATCCAGTTACCTCTGAAAAGATATGTGGACTTGCAAGAGTTATCTATTCAAATGTAATTCCCGCACTCTTAAATAATCCATTATGGCACGAGAGGGATCTGACAAACTCCTCCTGCGAGAGGGTAATAATTCCAGAGACGTTCGTTCTTATAGATGAAATGTTAAAAGGAATTAAAAACACACTTAAAAATCTAGTATTTTATCCAGAAAATATAGAAAGGAATCTAAATCTTTTGAAAGGCAAGAATCT
>DAOVEQ010000140.1 GCA_030668905.1 Thermococci archaeon | reverse complement strand
AGTTCCGGTCATGGAAAAAGATGGAGGAATTCTCGCCGGGCTCGACGGTGTCATAGACAAGGACAAGGCGGGAGAACGACTTGCAGAAGCTGTGAACGCAGACATCTTTCTGGTCTTGACAGATATTGAAGTTGCTTACCTTAATTTCGGTAAGGAAAACCAGAAACCTGTAAACAAAATGACAGTTGCAGAAGCCAAAAAGTATCTAGAAGAAGGACACTTTCTGGCAGGAAGCATGGGTCCGAAAGTATTGGCATGTATCAGATTTCTCGAAGATGCAAGAGGAGAAAAAGCAATAATTACGTCGTTGGACAAAGTTGGAGATGCACTGAAAGGAAAAACTGGGACGGTAATAGTTCCGTAAGAACTCTATGCCGATCGGTAAAAATTTGAAAAACATCGCTAAAAAACAAAAGTTCCATATTTTTTTTTGAAAATTTCAATTTATATACGAAAAGTTTATAAAGTAATTTTATTGAAAATGAACAAGGTGATTAGATGAGGCTGTATGAATATGAAGCTAAGGAAATATTCGGAAACAATGGGATACCTGTACCGGAAGGTAAACTCGTATTAAACACAGAAGATGCAATAAAAACCTATAATGCTCTGGCCCCTGCTATCATAAAGTCGCAAGTTCTGGTAGGAGGAAGAGGGAAGGCTGGAGGAATAAAATTTCCTGAAAACGAAGCTGAAGCTAAGAAGCTTGCTGAAGAGCTACTTAGTTCCGAGATAAAAGGATATAAGATCAGAAAATTATTGATAGAAAAAAAACTGAATATAAAACAGGAATTATATTTTGGGGTAACTATAGATAAAATTAAAGGTGAGATAGTAGTAATAGCAAGTTCAAAAGGAGGAGTGGATATCGAAGAAGTTGCAAAAAAATTCCCTAATGAAATAATAAAAAGGAACGTAGATATTTATGAAGGGCTTCCTTTCTATGAAGCTATGAACATGGTGAGAAAAATAGGCCTCAGAGGCGACACCCTGAAAAAGGGGGCAAGAGTACTGTCAAAATTATACAATCTATTCGTAAAATATGATGCCGAGATAGCAGAGATCAATCCTTTAGTAGTAACAGACGATGGAGATATCGTTGCTGCAGATGCAAAACTCAATATAGACGATGAAGCTCTGTACAGGCACCCTGAAATAAGAAAAGAAGATGAATTCTTGACAGAACTTGAAAAAGAAGCGAGAGCAAACGGTCTTGGATATGTTGAGATAGGTGGAAGTATAGGTGTAATTGGGAATGGTGCAGGATTAAATATGACAACTCTCGACATATTGAGGTACTTTGGTGGGACTCCATCAAACTTTTTGGAGGTCAGTGGTAGAACGTATATGCTGGCAGAAAAAGCTGTAGAGATCGTTTTGAAGAATCCAACTGTCAAAGTTCTTTTTGGGAACTTCTTCGGCTCCGCAGCAAGATGCGATGTAATTGCAGAAGGACTGGCTGAGGCGTTCAAGAAGGGAAAAATAAAAAAGCCATTTATTGTTTCTATGAGGGGAATGGGGGCAAAGGAGGGAAGAAAACTTCTGAAGGATCTTGGAATCGAAGTTTATGAGAATGATGAAGAGGCAGCAAAAAGAGTTGTCGAACTTGCGAGGTGAAAAAATGTCAATATTAATAAATAAGGATACAAAAGTTCTGGTTCAGGGGATCACAGGAAAGGAAGGAAGTTTCCATACAAAGTTGATGCTTCAGTACGGTACAAAAGTTGTTGCAGGGGTAACTCCAGGAAAGTTCGGTCAGGAAATAGAAGGAGTACCAGTATATGACACCGTAAAGGAAGCTATAGAAAATCATCACATAGACGCTACTGCGATATTTGTTCCTGGTAGATTTGCCATGGGTGCAGCTTTGGAGGCTATAGATGCAGGGATAAGATTAGTTGTCGTAATTACAGAAGGCGTACCTCTCCATGATTCATTGAGAATCAAATCTAAAGCAAAAAGGATGGGAACTATAGTTATCGGACCGAATACACCGGGAGTCGTCACGCCCAGTGAATGCAAAGTTGGACTCGTAAATACGGATTATCTTTCTAAAGGAAATGTCGGTTTGATATCAAGAAGCGGATCTTTAATGACAGAGATCGCTGCAAATCTGACAGATACTGGCATAGGCCAGAGTACTCTCGTTGGCATAGGGGGGGATGCAGTTCTGGGTTCCACAATCCTCGATGTTTTGAAGATATTTGAAAAAGATAAAGAGACAAAAGGCGTTGTGATCGTTGGAGAGATAGGGGGAACGATGGAGGAAGAAGCTTCAGAGTATATAAAAACAATGAACAAACCTGTAGTGGCCTGGATAGCAGGCAGAAATGTTCCTAAAGGAAAAAGAATGGGTCATGCGGGAGCTATAATAGAAGGAAACATGGGAACTGCAGAGTCAAAGGTCGGTGCACTGAAAAAGGCAGGAGCAAAGGTAGCAGACGTACCATGGGATATCGGAAAACTTATGAAAGAAATGTTATAAAATATATTTTGTTGCATAAAACAATGAAAATAATCTTGTTGGCTTGCCTACATGGATTTGCTGTCTTTATCGATCGATTGTATGTCTTGAAAAAAAGAGATTATATATTTCACCTGTTCTTTAAATTCTGGTAATTTGGTTACTATCAAAGGTTCCAAGCTTTTCCATGTCTTTTGTTTTTCCTGCATCTTTTTCTCAAAAGTTTTTAAATTGAATTTTGGTATTTTTTTCTTAATCAACTTCATATCGATTTTTGCCCCGAACTTCAGCAGCAAAGCTGTATCATAGACATCTCTCGGTCTGTTTCTTTGATAAATTGCAGAAACCTTGTTGGCCAACATTTCTTCTTTTGACAAAACAATCATTTCAACTGGTGGAATATCTGGATAAGGTGAATAAAGAGTTACTCTTTCGATCGTTTTAGGTTTCGAAGATTTCAATATTTCTATTGATAAAACTATCTCTCTATGATGTCCTGGAAAAGACAAGCCGAGTTTAAGAAAAAGCATATTTGCCGTTTTTTTGCTTTTCGATATCTTACAGTCTGTTCCAAACAGTGCAAGCTCTTTCTTAAAATAATCTGGCAAATCCTCTGGTATTTCGGAAACATATGCATCAATATCCTCTGAAAACCTGTCTCCTTTGAAAACTTTCCATATGCATGTACCCCCACTGAATATCATCTCTGGTATTTTTCTGTATAACAAATGAAGTAAAAGGTCTTGAAGATAATCTTTCCATATCTGGTCTAATAATTTCAATCTTCTCATGTGCGCATATTTCTTTACCTCTTCCTCTGTGAGCATTTTTTAATCAACTCCTTTATTTTACTTATAATTTCTTTATTTTCTGATAATTCTGCATATTTTTTCAGAAGTGTAGGATCGATATTTTTCATTATTTCCAGAATTTCGTCTTCGGGTATTCT
>DAOVEQ010000028.1 GCA_030668905.1 Thermococci archaeon | reverse complement strand
GCAAATATAAGATTAAACAGCTTTATAAGAACTGAATCTTTTACTGTATAAGAGAGCAGGGGTAACATTCCATGTCCATCCTGTACAATGGAGCTTGTTAGTAATATTGAAAATGGGACTAATCCGTTCGCATACATCATGACAAAGACCATATGGGGCCCAGACTCCGGGATCAATCCAACAATAGCACTTATAATAAGAATCCATCCTATATTTGACATTACGAATTCTTCCAAGTTCCAGTACTGAAGTCCGATGGTAACAAAAAGCATGGCAAAAAACGTCCATAAAAATACTTTCCATATATGCTTTTTTACGATATGCCCCCAGATATGATCTTTTAAATAGTGTTCTGAAACTGTTGCACTAATAAATACTGCAATACTGGATAAAGATATGAGAATAATTCTTGCAGGTTCATTTAAATCCCATGATTGAGGTCCCCAAACTCCACTTAGGTTTAATAAGATAATGAACACAAAAAATAAGATCAATCCATATCTAATAGGGGATAACAGAGGAAATTTTTTCAAAACAGACGGCTGAAAATAATGTTTTTTATCCATATCATGTACTTTTTGCAATTGACACTCTGCACATGGAACTATTTTCAGACGAGACGCTATTTTGTCTGAGATCCATGCACCTGCAATCCCCAATATAAATAGTAATGCAAAAAGAAAAAGAGCTTTTTTTGGAAATAAGGCTAGCATAACAAAAGCTTCATCGCCGGAAGTGGCTATCATTCCTCCTACGATCGCTCCAAATGATAGAAGTCCGTGGACATAAAAAGAAACGTTCATAAATGCGCCCAAACATCCAGGCGTCGCTCCCAAGAAAGATGCAGTGAGATACTGGCGCCCTTTTCCTCCTTTTACTGTTTTTCTCATTTTTCCCTTTGTAAAAACATTTATATAATCTATTAAAAGCATCATCACAAATACAAATATTGTTATTATAATAGAATGATTAAAAACAGATGTTAACTCGGACATTTTATCTTCTCTTCAATCTTTTTCCACATATCTTTTACTGCAGGATCGTCATTATACTCTATTATAGTTTTCTCCTCGATCATCGCTTTTGTGAACTCTGGATTGTATGGTATCTTTCCTACCGACTCTATTCCACTTTTTTTGCAGAAATTTTCAATTTTTTCTGTATTTTCTTTGTTTATATCGTATTTATTTATGCATACGACTGTTTCTATACCAAAATGCTTTGAAACTCCATAAACTCTTTCCAGATCATGCATTCCCGAAAGTGTGGGCTCTGTAACTATCAAAACTAGATCACTGCCAGTTAAAGATGCGATAACAGGGCATCCGATCCCTGGAGATCCATCTATTATTATAAGATCTTTTTTCATTTTTTCAGCAACTTCTCTTGCAGTATTTCTTACCAGTGTCACTAATTTCCCTGATGCTTCTTCTCCTATATTAAGTTTCGCATGCACCATCGGACCAAATCGCGTTTTAGAAATAAATAAAGTCCCAGAGTCTCTTTTTTTAAGTTCTATAGCATTAACAGGACAAACATATGCACAGACTCCGCACCCTTCACATCTCAGTTCGTCTATTTTTATATCTTCGCTGATAGCATCAAATTTGCAATTTTCATAGCATTTCCCACATTTTATACATTTTTCATAGTCTATAAAAGCTAACTTCGATCCCGAGAATTTTTTTTCTTCTTTGATTTCAGGTTTTAATATTAAATGAAGATCAGGAGCATCAACATCGCAGTCTGCTAAAACCTTATTTCCTGCCAGTGCTGCGAATGCACCTACAAGAGTAGTTTTTCCCGTTCCTCCTTTTCCGCTGATCACCGTTAATTGTTTCATTTGATCGCCTCATATAGATCCCTGAATTTTTCCTTCCATTCCGGCATCTCTAAAACAAAAGGAATACCCTTTGAGTAAAGCTCTGCTATTCTTCTATCATGCGGGATCTTCATCAATATTTGAATTCCATTTTTTTTGCAGTATTCTTCGACTCTTTTGTCACCAATATCTTCCCTGTTTATGATTACACCGTATGGGACATTTAATTTTTTCAAAACTTCAACGGCAATTTTAAGATCGTTCAAACCAAAGGGTGTCGGCTCCGTGACAAGAATACAGTAATCTGTTCCACTCACAGCTTCTATAACAGGACAGAAAGCTCCCGGAGGGGAGTCTATTATCACAGTTTTTTCTTTTTTAATTTTCTTTTTTACAGCGGAGACGATAGGTGTAGCTATAGCTTCTCCTATATTCAATTCTCCCTGATAGAAACTATCATCTCCCGCTACCTCACCTATTTTTCTTTCTTTATAAGTAATCGCATCTTTTGGGCAGACAAGTTTACATCCCCCGCATCCATGACATAACTCTTTGAATACAAGAACATTTCCCTTCATGACAGCAAGCGCATTGTATTCGCAGAACTCTGAACATTTTCCACAGAAATCACATTTTTCATTTATAACAGGAACAGGAATCGAAACATCTTCTATATTTTTTAAATTTTTTTTCAAGAAAATGTTGCAGTTTGGTTCTTCCACATCGCAGTCCAGAACTTCGACATCTTTCAGCGATAACGCTAAGTTTACTGCAACAGTAGTTTTTCCAGTTCCTCCTTTGCCTGAAGCTACCGAGATTATCATTTAATGCCTGTGCTCCTTACATGCGTTGGCGTCTGTTGCTTCTCTTAAATTCCCGCCTTTCCACTGCTCTATCGCATTCCTGACAGTTCCTGAAGCTCCAACAAAAATTTCTATCCCGTAACTTTCGAATAAGTGGATAGCTTTCGGTCCAAGTCCAGAACAGAGCATTATCTCAACATTATTACTCCTTAAAAGCTCTGGAGGTGCCCCCACTCCACCAAAATGTTCGCTTGTATTGTCTATGAAAGAAATATCTTTTTTTTCCATATCTACTATCGCAAAGTACGGTACTCTACCAAAATGCTGTCCTATTATAGATTCATAACCATTTTTATCCATTACAGGAATTCCTAGTCTCATCTCATTCACCTCTTTCTTATCATTTGAGTTCCACATTTAGGACATTTCATATTAAAACATGGGGTACCTAATTGATGTTGTACAGTGTATCCACACTGTGGACACACACATTCTCCCCCGGGGCCCAGGGCCTGTCCTCCGCCCATTCCTCTTCTCCCCTGTCCTCTTCCAGTATTTTGACCTCTCATTTTAACACCTCTTCTTTACATTTTGTATGTTTTCCTGTCTTGCTGTAATATCTAAAATGATCCAACCATTTGGGATTACGCGGTGAACTTTGAACGAACTTCACAAATTTTGTCAGATGTTTCGTGGTTGCTGGAGTTAGATCATGCTCCATTTTGCATGCATCGTTTTCCGCTATCTTTTCTTCTACACCTATAATCTTCAAAAAATTAAAGACTGTTTTATTTCTCTTATATACATTTTTTGCCAGTTCTTCTCCTTTTTTAGTAAGTGTAATCCCTTTATATTTTTCATAAGAGACAAATCCCATCTTGTTAAGTTTTTGTATCATCTCTGTAACACTTGGTGGCTGGACATTAAGAGCTGAAGAAATATCTGAAGTTTTAGCAAAATCCTTCTCCCTTGTAAGGATATATATTGTTTTGAGATAATCTTCAATGCTCTTTGTTATTATCTTATCCAAGTAATAACACCTCTATTTTTTCTTTAATTCTTCAAGTCTCTTTTTTATCTCTTCCAATTGTTGCTCTATCAGTTTCATCTGGTTCTCCAGCATTGGTATTTCCTGCTCTTTCGGCATGGAACTCATAGGCTGTATAGGAGGCTGCTGGGCAAATCCCATGCCCATTCCTCTTCCCATTCCCATACCACGTCCCATTCCTCTCCCTGTACCAAATGGCATCTGCGACATAGTTCCTTGCGGCGCAGTTGTTTTTAGATTCCCGTTTATATATTTTGTCACTACATCTTTTACATTCCCCTGTGCAGATACTATTTTAATTTTAGATTGAGAAAAAACTGAGCTAGCATTTGGACCAAAATTTCCTGCAATTATAACATCTGCACCTTCACTGATTATGAACTGTGCAGCCTGGATTCCAGCACCACCTACTGCGCCTGCAAACTGATTTTGTTCAACAGTTGTATTCTTGATTTCTTTTCCTTCTATATCTACAAAGGTAAAATTTCCACATCTTCCAAACATTGGAGAGACATTATCTTCAAGTCCTCCGTTCATAGTTGAAACAGCTATTTTCATTCTATCACCTCTTTATTTTTTAAGTTCTTCGAGCCTCTTTTTTATCTGTTTTAACTGATCTTCTATCATTTTTGCTTGATTTTCAAGCATTGATATTTCCTGTTCTTTTGGTATATTTTGAGGAGCCATTGGCATGCCTTGATAAGAAGGCATTTGTGCTCCCAAAAATTCAGTGAATTGTGGCATCTGTCCTGATTGCATCAAGTACTGAGCAGCGGGTGGCAATCCACTAGGACTTCTACCTATCCATCCTGGACTAAATCCAAATCTCATCCATCCAGGCAACCCTGTTGCATAATACATCCATCTATTTCTCATTTATATCACCTCTTTATTTTTTATTTTATTTACCATCTTCCTCTTCCACGGCCACGTCCCATACCACGGCCTCTTCCCATTCTTGGGAAGAAATATGGTCTACCATACATTGCTGGGTATCCATATGTTGTTGGGTAGACTGATGTTGTTGGGTATGGTGCCCCTGAGTATGGTACTGCACAAAAACCCATACCTCTTCCTGTAAGTGGGCCCATTCCCATTGGTCCTGTTCCATCGAATCCTGGCATTTATATCACCTCTTTTTTATTTTTTTCAAAAAATTTCTCAACTTTTAAAACTATATCCTCAAAGGCTTTCTTTGCCTTTGAATTTCTATTATCCAATATAAAGGGAGTTCCAGAATCACCGGATTCTACAATTTTTGTGTCGATTGGAACACTTCCTAAAAATGGAACATTCATATCTTTAGATGCTTTTTCTCCTCCCCCTCTTTTGAAAAGATCTATCTCCTTTCCACAGTGTGGGCAGATAAAACCTGACATATTTTCTATTATACCCACGATTGGAACATTGAGATCCTTTGCAAAATTTACAGCCTTTCTTGAATCTAATAGAGCAACATCCTGCGGTGTTGTTACAATGAGAGCACCATCAGATTTCAGTAACTGGACTACACTCAGAGGTTCATCTCCTGTACCTGGAGGTAAATCTATGATTATATAATCTAGTTTTCCCCAGGCAACATCATTTGTAAACTGTGATATTGCCTTCATTTTTAGAGGTCCTCTCCATATAACTGGAGAATCTGTATTTGGGAGTAAAAAAGCCATAGACATGACTTTTAAATTTTGAACAGAAACAGGTATAATGTTCGAATCAATTACCTCTGGTTTTTCATTCTCGATTCCAAGCATTTTTGGTGTGTTCGGACCGTGAATATCGGCATCCAGCAATCCAACTTTGTATCCCTTTATAGATAACGTTAAAGCTAAATTCACAGCAACTGTAGTTTTTCCGACTCCACCTTTTCCGCTCATTACCATAATTTTATGTTTTATTTCATTCATATTCTTCCGCCTCTGTGCCTATACTGTCCTACTACAAAGTTTCCTCCTTTTATTTCTATAGCTTTGCCGTTAACCAGTGCATCAGCTACCTTTTTCCTTCCAGAGAGAAGGATTCTATAAAATGTAGGCTGGGATATATTCATCTTTCCTGCAGCTTCTTCCTGTGGCAATCCTTCGACATCTTTCAGTCTTATCGCCTCCATCTCTTCACAATTCAGATTTATTTCTTCTAAACCTCTCATAGGGACTCCCCTTGGCTTGAAGTATGTTACATCTGGCATCTGCCATATCATTCTGCATTTTCTAGGTCTGACCATTGTGAATATATATTCATAATTCCTTTATAAAGATTTCTGTTAAAAAGTAAAAATATTGTTATCAATAAAAAATATCGTACTCTTAGTTTATCCAGAAGATATCTTCTGTACTAAAATTTACTCTATCAATTCTCTCAGTCTTGAGATAACTTTTTCCTCGTACTCTGTTCTTCTGGGCTCGTCGTAAGCTAAAATATCTTTTTTTATCAAAGCCATGACATTCTCGATTCTATCTGAGTTATATATAAGCATCAGAAAATACGTTCCGAATATCAGATGTAAACTGGCGAGGAGAAAGAATCCAGAGACTATGACAAACTTTTCTACAGGAAGCGTTTTTACAAAAATCACGTCAGTCACTGAGAATACTAGTACTGAATAGTATAGAATTGCGAAAAGAACGGCAATATACCCTATGACCTGCTGAAGTATTTTTCTTCTCATCTTTACTCACCTTCTTATTAACTAATATTAATATTTCCCTATTTAAATCTTTTGTTTATATATTCGTATAAAAAGTTAAGAGTAAGACAATTCGTTATTAAAAGCGATTTCTTACTCATCAAAAATAAAAAGCTCATCAATAGTTGTTTTTAGTGCTTTTGCGACATCATACGCCAATTTAAGAGAAGGATTGTACTTTCCCTTCTCCAAAAAAACTATTGTTTCTCTTCTCACGCCTACTTTTTTTGCTAGCTCTTCCTGCGTTAAATCGTACCGTGCCCTGAGCTCTTTCATCCTGTTTTTCATTTTATTTCCCCGTAACTTCGTAGTATAACACAGAAAGAATGCATACCAATAGACTTCCTCCGAAAAGCACTGGAAATGCCGGAGCGAGTAATTCAGTGCTCTGTGTCAGGTATATGTATACGATTGTTCCAGTACCGAAAAACATAATGTACATAAAAGCGTTTCGTGTTGCTTTTCCTACATTTATCTCCAGCCGTTCATCCCTTATATTGTAAAGTGAAAAGTAGGAAAGAAATCCTAGAAAACACAGGAATACCGGTTTTCCTTCAACAAAGAACAGCAGACTGAAGATGGAGAGGAATCCCAGATACCATAATGCGTTTTTCATGATCTTTCACCCTTTCTGCTGAAGTACCAGCGCAAAACGGCATACAAACCGATTATCACGAGGAGTGAGATGATCATCGCTGGAGCAGTCTCCAGTGCAGGTAAATCGAATATCTTCATGCCGAGAAAACTGTACCAGAGGAGACCCAACATAAACCATAAACCTATCATGAGAGCGTAGTGTGCTGCACGTCCCTCTATATATTTTGTTCTCTCATCTTTAACAGGGAATCCCTCTTTTTTCTCTTTCATTTTTTGTCTGTTCACCCAAAGAAAAACAGAGAACGTGGCAATAATTATCCCCAACGTTACGGATGCCAATAGTCCATGGATGTCCCATCTCACTACTTTTTCTCCGAAAGCGATGACTGTGATAGTGACGATGGCTGCTGTTATCACCGCCCAACATTTTCCTAACTTATTGTTTTTCATTTTTATTCACCTCTGTTGTTTTTTTCTAACTTTTTGTTATATTTTTCTAACATCATGTTATCTATTTCTAACATTAGTATTTAAAGCTTTCGATTTGTTGTGAATCGTATACTCACACCTTACAACAAAAAATTTTTAAAGAAACTGACACACTTAGGTTATGGACGAAAAAGACATGGTATTTATTTACAAACTTTCACGACAGATTATTGCAAAGATATATGCTGGCATATCAGTGGCTTTCTTGGTTGTTTATGTTTCCTTAGCGTTATACTGCAAACTCAACAACAACGATCAATGGGCGGCGATATTTTTGATTCTTGGAGCTGTATTATTCGCTCTTTTCTTCCTTGCAGCAGGTAACGAGATGAAAAAAGGCAGATAAATTTTGATTACGGGACCGTAGGGTAGCTTGGCCCATCCTTCGGGCTTCGGGAGTCCGGGACTCGAGTTCAAATCTCGGCGGTCCCACTCCACTTTCTTTCTTTTAAAAAAAGAAAGAACCTGGTACTAAGAAAGAAAAAATAAATTATTTAAAAAGTATAGAATATAGGTAAAATCAACAGTTAGATGTAGATCTTTGATCTACATCACTTGTTAGCGAAAACGTTGTATCAAAAGAAAAAACAGATTATTAAAAAGAGAAAAAAAATATAAAAATAAATCTGTAAATGTTTATTTTTCCTGTAACTTGCCTCAGTTACAATAATTATTTATGTTAGTGAGGTGTATAGAGATATACACCAAAATAAAAGGAGGAGAAAAATATGCCGACAATAGTTCATTTTGAAGTTCCCGCAGACGATGTCAGGCGGGCAAAAAAATTCTACACAGAACTTTTTGACTGGAAATTCGAAGAGGTGCCCGGGGATTACTGGCTCATCGGTACCGGTGGTGTTGGCGGCGGCATGATGAAAAGACAGAATCCGCAGCAGCAAATTACAAACTATATTGATGTCCCTTCTATCGATGAATACGCTGCTAAAGTTGAGAAGCTCGGCGCTAAAGTGGTAGTTCCTAAAATGCCAGTGCCTAGCAGGGGGTACTTTGTCGTGTGCCTTGACACTGAAAATAATGTCTTTGCCCTCTGGGAAGAAGACGAAAACGCAAAATAAGTGATGTAAGTTTTATTTTTCTTTTTTTCAAATTTGATTATAACCTTTCACTAACTATCTTACTCAGCCCCTCCAAAACCTTGTTATGAGATTCTAACGGAAGGCCATCAATCTTCAATTCTCTTTTTCCTGAGAATCCATCGACGAATCCTTTCTTAACAAGTTTTTTCAATACCGAACTCTGTTTTTCGGGGGTGGGAAGAAAGTTCTCTCCAAGTCGTAGAGAGATATATGCCAGAAGACCATATACTCCCCAGTTAGACACTCCTGCGAAAACAAAATGTTTTGTCTTTGTTTTTGAAATATA
>DAOVEQ010000158.1 GCA_030668905.1 Thermococci archaeon | reverse complement strand
CTTATCTCGTTACCATTGATAATAGATGAAGATACGCCAATCCCAGCGATATTCTATCCGATAGAAGGTAAATATACGAGGATACATCTGTGGGATGCAAGCTCAGGCTATTATGTAAACTACAAAGTGACGCCAGACTTGACACATCAGAACGAGTTCAAATACCTGAAGATGGATGTAGGGTACTGGGTATATGCTACGGAAGATACGAACTTCGTACTTTCAGGTCTGCAGAATACAAGCGCCAGGAACGTACATCTCTATCACGGCTGGAACATGATGGGATATGCATTTAACACATCAAAGACGATATCAACGGCGGTAACAGCTAACTACAACAAGATTAATCTTATGTGGAGATGGAACGCAGTCTCTGATGACTACGAGCTGTTCGATCCATGGGGCAGATTCACAAATCAGTTCACGACATTCACTCCGGGATACGGATACTGGGTATACGCTGACGAAGACACTACAATAACTATCCAATAAATTTATAAATGGAGATTAAGAGGAGATAGAATGAAAAAGATACTGTGCACAACATTAATATTTTTTCTTTTTTTAAGCTTATTTTTAGAAGTAAGTTCTGAAGCTCTTTTGATTACTCCTGATAATCCAGATGAAAAGACCTTTCCAGGTGGAAAGATAGAGTATAAAATAATTCTCGATTACACAGGTGCAGAAAAGCCTTCAAAGACTCATACATATACACCTCCTCCTACTACCGTACCTCCAACCCCAAGTCCACCGCCAGATCCCCCAACTTCTTCGTCTACACATTTAGAGATTGGAGCAAAGAGGGCTACTGTAAAATTTTCACTTTCTAAAGTGCCTGAGGGCTGGGATGTTGATTTTAAGTATGGCATAGAGACTTACAGCATAGATCCGGGAGATAAAAAAGAAGTTTTTTTGATAGCAAAAGTCCCGAAAGAGACGGAGATAGGAAAATACGAGATAGAGGTGAAAATACAGTCAGATGCAGGTGTTTACGATCCTTTAAAACTTAAAGCTGAGGTTTTAGAAAAAGATCTGGAGGTATTAAGTATTCAGTACTCTCCAGAAGATCCTAAGGACGGAGAGATAGTTAGTGTCATGGCACAGGTAAGAAATAACTCTCCCGATGATAGAGACGTCAAGACGAGGCTTCTGGTGGATTACAATACAATGGAGTATCAGACTATTCCTATACCCTCCGGGGATACAAAAAGTGTAGTTTTTACGTGGATAGCTGTGGAAGGAGATCATAAATTAGGCGTCCATGCCTTGGAGATCCCTGGTGAACCCGATAAATCGAATAATGCTCTATATGTGGATATAACTGTAATCAAGCTTCCTATAGGAGAAGCAGACGCTCTATTCCAGAAAGCTAACACTTATTATTATAACGGTGAGTTTGCAAAAGCAAAACAGTATTATAATTTAGCTAAGGAGTTATACGAACAGATACCGAATCAGGATAGAATAGATCAATGTAATTTAATGATAGAAAACTGTAATAAATATTTACAGGCATTGGCACTGATAGATCAGGCTGAAGATGCTTTTGAAGCCGGAGATTGTGACAAGGCTATAGAGTTATACAATCAGGCTATCTCTATTTATGAGGAGTTGAAAGATACTTCCAGAATGGAAGAGGCCAAAAATAGATTGGAAGAGATAGAGGAAGCATGCAAACCTCCTCTAACAACTACGCCACCACCACCTCCCACTTTCTTCCAGAAATATAAAACATACTTGGCAGCTTTAGTTGTTATAGCACTGTTGCTGTTTTTATATTTCATGGCCACAGCAAAGAAACCCAAAAAGAAAAAAGAGCCAGAAAAGATTGTTCCAGTAGTACCTGTAATAAAAGAAGAGAAAGTGGAGAAGGAAGAAAAGAAAGAGGAAAAACCAACTATGGCTGAAAAAGAAAAGCTCTTAAAACTGCATAACGGCACTGAAAAAATACTGAAGACTTTCACCCCTGAATACATAAAAGATCATATCGAGGAAGCTGTAGATGTTTACTCTGTACTTATAAAAGAGAGAAACGAAATGAAACGTGGCATAGATCCAGAACTTGAAGAAAAGATAGAGAAAAACATTAAAGCGATAGAGGAGAAGATTTTCAGTCAATTATAAACAGAAATTCTTTGAGAATTTCTGCATATTTTTCTTTTTTAAAAAGATTATTAAATGTCATGATAGATATAGTGATGGTGATAAAATGAAAAAGAAAAAGAAAAAGATAGATGTTGGCAAAGCCAACATCCAAGTGTTGGGTGTTTTGGTACTAGTAGTCTTTTTAGCGGCGTGTATAGAAATTCCAGAAAAAGATGAGACAGTAAAAGAAGAAACAGCACCTCCTCCAGATTACAGTATATATGAAGAAGAATATCAAAGGGTAATGGATGAAATAGAGAAAAGTTTCTTGGAAGGAGAAAAAGATGGTAAAATAGCTGTATTGAGAATATATGGAATATTAGATGTGGAAGACGTTCTCCCAATAACGAAGAAGCTTAGAGAAATTGAAGAGGGTGATGCTAAAGGAGTTATTCTGTGGATAGATTCTCCAGGAGGGAGCGTGGTTGCAGTGACCCAGATAACGTATGAAATTCTGAGATTCAAAGAGAAAAAACCAATCGTAGCCTATATAGGGGGGTATGGAGCTTCAGGTGCTTACTATATATCTTCCGTATGCAATAAGATAATAGCAAGAAATGATGCGGATGTCGGGAGCATCGGGGTTATATATGTACATGTTGATGCTTCGGAATACTACAGACAGTATGGATTTGAGTTTGATGTTATAAAGACAGGAAAGCACAAAGATGCAGGAGCAGACTGGAGATCGCTCACGGATGAAGAGAGAGAATGGATCAAAAACTCTGTTTACGACGCT
>DAOVEQ010000133.1 GCA_030668905.1 Thermococci archaeon | reverse complement strand
TAAAAGCAGGCGTTTATATAGTAGATGTCAATGGTGTGAGAGATACCTTTGAATTACAAATAGATAACACTTTGGAAAAATGATATCTAATAAGAAATAAGATAAAATGAACAGGCAAATATTCCTTAAATAGCTGAGGATCAACATTTTGTTTTTTGTCTTATCTATTTCACAGCACTCTATATTTCTATAACAGCTCCTACTCCTGCTTCTATGTAGTTATTACCGAAGGCTTCTTTGAACATAGAACGAGCAAGATCTCCGGAACAGTGACAGGGGGCAATCTTTTCGACTCCCAAATCCTTTAATTCTTCTATGATGGATCCGATCTCTCCTCTGCTTTCTCCTCCGAGGTGGAAGCCTCCTATTACCAAATATATATCTTTTCCTGTGATCTCCTTTGCTTTTTTTACAATATTTACAACTCCGGGATGTGCACAGCCAGTAATCACAATTATGCCTTTCTCAGTTGAGATAATAAGAGACTGTTCTTTTATCCACGTTCCCAGCTCACCTGTACTCATCATGTAATTATTGATCTCTGTTTCTTCATGGACTTCTACTGTATTACACCCATACTTCTTAATTCCTTCTTTGAAACTTTCAGGAAAACTGGATAAAAGATAGATCGTGAGATTTGAATTCTTCTCCAGAATTCCAGAAACTCCGCCGACGTGGTCTCCGTGAATGTGCGACAGTACAATTGTGTCTATCTTACCTATATCTATCTTTAGTTTTGAGACATTGTTAATTAGAGTGGCGACATCCCCTCCCGTATCAAAGAGAATTGTCCTATCTTTACTCTCGACTAAGCACGAAAAACCCCATGAGGTCGTTAACTCTTTGTCATAGGGATTGTTGTCATATACAATCGTTAATCTCACATGATCTGTTTTTTCCATGACTTGAGGTACTGCCTCTTTTTTAACACATCCGAGGGTACAAGTCAATATTAGACTAACACCCAATACCTTGTACATTGCATTCACCAATAAAATAAAGAACATGTTCTTAATAAATCTTCTGTTTTTTCTTCAAAAGAATTATAAGGAAAAACAGCTATAAGTTTCATGACATCTGAGTATCAGAGAGGAGTTATATGGGTTCTTATCTCTGCTTTTAGCTTTGGTTTTCTTGGTATATTTGCCAAATTTGCGTATAGGGAGGATGTAAACCTGATCACTCTCCTTTTCCTGCGATTTTTATTTGCTTCAATGATAATGTTCATTTATACGAAGTTTAAAAATATTGATCTCAAACTGGCAAAAAGGGATCTTGCAGCTGTTTTAGTTTTAGGGGGTCTCTGTTACTCTGGGCAGGCATTTGGATTCTTTCAGGCTCTTCACTATCTCTCTGTCGGAGTTACAACGCTGATTCTTTATACATTTCCAGTTTTCGTTACGATCATGGCAATATATTTTCTCAAAGAACGTATCACAAGGAAAACGATCATCGCACTACTTTCTGCGTTAGTGGGCGTTTTTTTAATCATTTATTCTAACGGGATAGAGGTAAATCTAAAAGGTGTGGCTTTTATAATGGCTTCTTCCTTTATTTACAGCATCTATATTACTTTAAGTAAAATAACAGTTAAAAATGTCGATCCAAGGACCATGGGCGTCTATGTCATGCTTTCTGCAGCTTTTACATTTTTTATAATCGGTACATCTACTGGTACTCTGCAAATTAACTTGACATTGAAAGTATTCCTTCTTTCTCTGCTTTTGGCACTGATACCTACTGTTATTGCCATCGTAACATTTTTTAAAGGACTTGAGATTATTGGAGCTTCAAGAGCCTCAATAATAAGTACATTCGAACCTCTGGTGGCTGTAATGTTCGGTTTTCTTTTACTTGGCGAAACATTATCTATTGCACAGATATTCGGCGGGATAATGATCCTCACAAGTGTCTTAATTTTAAAAAAGAGCAATGAACATAGAAAAAAATTTATATAGTAGAGGGTAGATTATAGTAATATGCAGATAAATAAGGAAGAACTTCTGTGGTCTAAAAATCTGAAGAAGACAAATTTAAAGGAGATACTAAATTTCATTATGAAAACAGAAATTCCCGGGTTACTGTCAGTATCAGACAAGTCTTTCCTTATCATCAATGAAAAGAAAGTTATAGCTGCATCATGTAAAGAAAAAACCGGAGACAATGCCTTGGTAGATCTTTTTGAATCTTTCAAGAACGAAGATGAAGTTTTTTTCTATTCAATGGGGGATATCGATTCGCTGAAGAAAAAAAATCCTGAAATATTTTTGAAAAATCCGGAAAAAGCATTAACAGACTATCTTAAATCGAATCCAGACCTGTCCAAAGATTTGGCTAAAAAAATAGGAACAAAAATCTCAAGAGAAGAAATCATGGCAAGATACAAGATAAAAGAACCTTCTAATGAAGAGGTAAATAGAACCTTGTCTCCTTTTGAACTTAAAAAGAAAAAAGCTGAGCTGAAGGATTTCAAAGAGTTTATTGATGTTATATACGGAAGGGTGTAAGATGGAACTAGAAATGTTACTTTATGCATTTATATGTCTTATATTTCTTATTTTTTCATTCTTTTTCTATTCGAAATGGAAAAAAAGTGAGGTAACATCTTTTTTGTTTCTAACGTTATGGTGTTTATTTTCGGCTTTACAAATAGTCTACCTAGTAGGAAAATACACAGATATGCTGTTTTTTGTCAAGATATCTATGCTTTTCTCGTTCTTAGCCGTAGATTTGGGACTGGTTCCTGCTATACTTTTCCTGCTGCCAATTAAAAAAGACGATAAAAGAGATCTAATGATCTATCTTGTTTTTCCTCTACTTTTCCTTATAGTTATCGTAGTAATTCTTTCACCAGTTCTGAAAACTGATTTTGCGTATACACTTGATGGGATATACCTAGTTATGTACATGGGGATCACTATCGGATTGGACGCCTTTGTTCTCATGGTCCAGGCTTTTTTCTATATAAAAACAAGGGATGCCCTTCCGCTGTTGATGGAGGTGGGATTTCTATATTATCTCATAGGGTTTCTTACCTATGCATATATTCCATTATACTCTCTGTTCCATTACTGTGTTACTTTAGTTATATTTGCAATCGCTTTTTTCATACTCCCCCAGGCTAAAAATTATTGAAAGTTTTCAAAATAATATTCTTTATACTTCGTGCAAACTCTGTTTTCAAGAGCCTTTCTGTATCACCTATAGAATTTTCAAAATCTCTATCAAAATATATCTCGCCAAGATAAGGTATCTCCAGTTTTTCTATTTCTTTTTTAGTATATGACTCGCCAGTTTTCATATTTTCAACAACACCTATAGTTTGTATTTCCAGTTCTTTCAACATTTTCAATACCTTTTTCACTGTTTCCAACGCTACCTTTGACGGAGTTGTTATCACAAGAAACTCTGTTTTTTTTATCAGCCGTATAACATCTAATATCGCATCTCCGATGCCTGGAGGCATATCTATAATCAGAAAATCCAGTTCCCCCCAGAGGGTAACAGCAAGCAACTCTATCAACGCGTTTGAGATATCGACACCTCTTAAAGGTGAAGGATTATCA
>DAOVEQ010000091.1 GCA_030668905.1 Thermococci archaeon | reverse complement strand
TCTCTTTATCCCCTCTACTATGTCTTCGTCGGAAGGATAAGAGAAGTTTAACCTCATTGTATTTTTTTCACCTGCAAATGCAGAACCCACAACGTATGCAATATTATTTTTAATTGCATCTTCAAACATCTCTTTTGTGTTGATATACTCCGGAAGAGTTACCCACAAAAACAATCCCCCCTCAGGTTTTGTCCATTTTACGCCCTCTGGGAAGTAATCCTCCATCGCTTTTAGCATTATATCTCTCTTTCTCTTGTACATCTTTCTGAGCTTTTTGAGGTTCTCTTCTAAATATCCTCTGTGACAGTATTCATATACCATCCTTTGAGAGATCACATTAGAACAGAGATCTGTTGATTGTTTGGCGATCGTCAACTTTCTTACTATTTCAGTAGGACCGCATACCCAGGCAACTCTGATTCCTGGAGAAAATGTTTTAGAAAACGTTCCCAGATAAAGAACATTTCCTTTTGAATACGCCAAAATAGGTTTTGGCGGCTCACCACTGAAAGCGAGCTCGGAGTATGGATTATCCTCTATAATCGGAATATCATATTTCAAGGATATCTCAACGATCCTCTTCCTTTTCTCTGTAGACATGCATATCCCTGCAGGGTTTTGAAATGTAGAGACTACATAGATAAATTTGGGTTTCTTTCCAGTTTTTAATCTTTCCTCCAAAATATCTAGATCCATTCCATCATCTTGCAAGGGTATTGTCTCGATCTTTGCTAAGTATGCTCTAAATGCACCTAAACCTCCTAAATATGAAGGAGACTCTGTAATAACAATATCATCTTTATCGATAAAAACTTTGCTGACAAGATCCAATCCCTGTTGTGATCCAGCAGTAACAAGAATATCATCAGGCTTTGCATTGTATCCTTTTTTTGTCATGTAATCTGCCAAGAACTCTCTGAGCCGTGAATATCCCTGAGTCGTTCCGTATTGAAGAGCTTTTTTAGCTTTCGTTTCCATCACATAATCTATACATTCTTTTACTTGATCCACAGCATAAGAATCAGGACTCGGTAATCCCCCACCGAAAGAGATAATCTCTGGCTTTTGCACCATTTTCAGCAGTTCTCTTATCTCAGAAGTTTTAAGACCTTTTGCTCTTTCTGAATAGTACTTTTTCCATTCCATTACAGACACCATCTTAACTCTGAATATGAATATAAAAAGGTTACGTTGATAGGGTAAAAGGCTTACGTCAATAGTTTTTTAAATCCCTTCTCTGAACAATGATTATGGAAAAGAAAATATTCTATTTTGAAAAAAAAGGTAAAGAAAATACAGAAACTGCTTTAAAACTTGCACTTCAAAGGGGAGAGGAACTGGAAATCAAAACTTTTGTTATAGCTTCTACATTCGGAGATGTTGCTGAAGCTTTTCTGAAGATCATTCCAAAAAAATACAATGCTATAGTAGTAACACACCAAGCAGGTTTCAGAGAGGTAGGAAAAATTGAAATGAGAGATGAAATAAAGAATAAACTGATAAATGGGGGAATGAAGATTATTACATCCACACATGCTCTTTCTGGTGTGGGAGCGGGAGTTTCAACTAAATTTGGAGGTATATCTGCCCCTGAGATTATCGCAAATATATTAAGATTATTTTCTCAGGGGATGAAGGTATGTGTTGAGATAACGTTAATAGCATCAGATGCAGGAGTTATCGATATGGATAACGAGATAATTGCCATAGGAGGAACTCGTAGAGGGGTAGATACTGTTATAGTAATTAAGCCTGCGCATTCACTAAATTTCTTCGATCTCGATATCAAGGAAGTAGTGGCGATGCCGAGAGATAAATAAATGGATTAAAAGTTTATTAGTATACATCTCAAGTACATAAGACCGAAAAGTTTATAAAGGAAAGAGTTGTATATAATAATGATACTATGAAGGAGATTGAAGATCTAAAGAAAGAGCTTAGAAATGAGCTGAAAGAAGAGATGCAGAAACTTAGAGATGAAATCCTCGTTAAATACGAAAAACCAAAGGAAATAGTTGAATTAATTCCCGGGAAAAAGGAAGAAACTGTTTTTGAAGAAGAATTTGCAGAAAATATTTTAAAATCTCTGGCAAATAAAGAAAGACTGAAAATACTCAAAGAACTGTACGGAAGTGCCAAATACTTCTCGGAACTTTTAGAATGTACAAAGCTCGACAACTCTCCTCTGAGATTTCATTTATCCAGTCTCAAAGATACGGGATTCATAGATCAGGAACGATATAGAGGAAAGTATCTTATCACGACGCAGGGAAAGATTGCTGTAAGGGTGATAGACTTTCTCTGTTCTAAATGCGAGGTGGAAAAATGAAGATTAAAAAAAGCATAGATGAACTGAGAAAAATGAAATTTAATGTAAAATGTCCAAACTGTGGACAGAAAATAAAATTTAAAGAAGAAATAGACCTTGAAGCAGCCTTTGATGTCCCAAATTCTGTCTTAGAAAAATTCGATTCGACACTATTCCAGTGTGGATGCGGAAACGAATTTTTTGGAGCGGAAACAGAAGAAAGTGAACTTATAGATGATCTAATAGAGGTATTCAGTGAACTAAAGGGGGAAGGAAGGATTTCTTACGAAAATGGAATTTTTTCCCTGGATATTGGGGTCTTTGATGGTCTGAAATATCTAAAAAGATTGAAAGATATTGGAGATAAATACGATAGAGGTGATATTTTTGAGTAATGCAAAACTGGCTGGAAAACTCTGCGGAAGGATAGCTGTAGTTTTCTTAGCCCTCTGGTTTATAACCCAAGTAACGGATCTTCTTGGGAAGTATGAGTATCCTGAATACTTTTTAGGCTTTGTATTCCTGTTTTTCTTGGCAAGTTCCATACTTGAAAGCGCAAAGTACAAGGTATTCTTTAAAAAAATGGCATACGGCATCGCAAAGAGCACTTTTCTGATCTGGTTATTCATAAAAATAGGAGATCATTTTGACTGGTCAGGTTTTGAATATTGGTCCCAGTACCCTGATTATTTCATAATAGCGTTCTTTGCCTCAATACTTGTAGGGTATACTGTTGGAAAACACAGAAGGGGTGCCAGGACAGCCTTTTATGGCATAGGGTTTCTCGGGATTGTGTTCTGGATATTTGCAAAGATATTCAATCTTGTTCCAGAGTACCAGACATTGATCTTCTTTGGAAGCATAGCTGCTGTAGGAATTGGATACATTGTAGGTATATTTGAGGAAGAGAGAAAATTTAGATGGATCTACGAGGCAGAAGATTTTGAAAAGATAGAAGAACCAAAAATAAAGGAAGAAGCACGTGTATTGAAATCTGATCTTGAAATAAAAATAGGTAACAGCAAAATAAGTATAGAGGAAGGAAGCATATTCGTGCCTGTAGCTAATGGAAAGGAGATAGGTGGAGTATTCTTTGGACAGGGATCGTACTCTGTTGATGCTAAGGTCAAGAAATATATCAATGTTTTTCAAGGGATTACCGTTTTAACAGGAAACAAATGGAAAAATGTAAAAAAGAGTTTGAGAGATGCAGAGGAGAAGGACTTTGAAAGTATGGGATTGAAAAAAGATGAAGTTTTTGATCTCGCGAGGATCCAGATAGAAGAAAAAGAATGGAAGAAAATAAGAAAAAAATTTGAAAAAACTGTATCAAGCATAGACATGCCATTCATAAAAGTAAGAGAAACTGAAGCAGGAGATTACGTAAAAGTAGGACCTATAGAAGTAATTGATGTAGAAGGAAAGGGATCAAGAGTTAAATTCGGCCCATTTAAAGTTGGAGAAAGCATGGAATGGGAAGAACAGGCACTATATGATATATCTGCCAAAATAAGGACAAAAAACAAAGAAATATCCCTGAAAATAAAAGGAGATAAAACAATTCTAAAGGAAGACGACAGAATGGTAATATCAAAGCCTGATAAAGTTATAATAGAAGATGGAGACGTGAGTTTGAAAATTACAGAGAATAAGAGAATCCTGAAATCTGAAGAACTGAGTATATTTGAGAGCGAAGGCAAAACTGTTTTGAAAACTCCAGATGTAAAAGTTATACTCAACGATGAACTGACTATTAAAAAGGATGGAGAAACTCATGTCCTGAAAAACGCGAAGATCAAACAAGAAATAAAGAATAAACTTGATGATCTTATAAGAGATATTTTAGATAAAAAAGAGATGAAAGAACTGGACAGCCTTTTGGAAAAACTGAAACAGGAGTCATAAAGCCCCTCTTTTTTCTTTTTTTATATACTCTATAAATAGGTGTCCTTTAAGGGATATTACAGAGAGATGATATTTTTTTGCCTCTTCAACTCCGCATTTTATTGTTTCATAAGGCAATTTTCTGTTTGTGAAAAATGTTGAAGGAACTGGAATATTTTTTAAAAAGTTCTCAATAGAAATAAGATACTTCTCTCCGAGAATAAAGAAAGCCTTATCATAACAGATCTTTCCTTTGGAAAGATCCACCAATCTTCCTTCAGAAGATTGGTTTTGTATTATAGATAATAATTTCTCTTCTATTCCTAACTTCATGCTCACTTTTCTTATATTTTTTTTACTCATATTATTAAAACTTAGATCGTACGGTTCTATAACATAGTTTTCATTTATAAGTCCGTATTTTGCAGATATGATGTACCAGTCTACATAGTTATCTTTTCTAAGAATCTCTATCCCTTTTTTAACTAACAGATGCTGTTTTCCAATATACATTTCTGAAGCTTTATTTTTTCCTTCTTTTTTTCTCTTTGTACATGAAGAAATAACGAGGATTTTCATATCACTCATACTCTATAGGGTCTCTGTAATTTGCTTCTTTAAATCCTTTCAGTCGTAGTCTGCATGATTCACACTTTCCGCACGCCTTTTCTGTATTGAAATAGCAGCTCCATGTATATTCTAAAGGTAATTTGAGTTCTATTCCTTTTTTTACGATCTCTGATTTGCTCATCTCTGCCAATGGCACCATTAACTTTATATCTCCTTTTTTTGTTCCTTTTTCGATCAAACACTGAAATGCTTTAAAATATTCAGGTCTGCAGTCAGGGTACCCCGAGAAATCCAGAGAGTTTGCACCATAGAATACAGTTTTTGC
>DAOVEQ010000106.1 GCA_030668905.1 Thermococci archaeon | reverse complement strand
TATATCGTACCAGTACTTGTGAGTTTCATCCAGAATCAAACTGTAATCATCGTAACTTATTATTCCTCCAAGTCCTATCCAATCCTCTTTTACCATAGCATATTTCTTGTACTCATAAAACCTGACATAATACGCATTTTCAGGCATGGCAGGATTTATCATCACGTCTACAGTTATCTCCCCAGATTCTCCGGGGTCTACTTGCGGTATTTCCCAGATCAGGAGATTTCCATCTACTAAAGAAGGTGCTACAGAAGCGCTAATAAAGGTAGTATTTTCTGGAAGGGTATCTATTATCTTTACATTGTAGGCATTTCCATTCTCGCAGAGGCCTGTATTCTGGTATTTTATTGTGTATGTTATTATACCGCCGGGAATACCTGTAGAAGGAGCTTCTTTGCTTACACTCATTTTGCAGCAAGGAAGATGTGAGTGAGCTATGCCTGATAGAATAGGCACAGTTGTATAAACTGTATTGCTGTTAATACCATGAGCGTCTGTTTCTGGTATTGCATTGGATCCATTGGGATCTCCTGCTTGGCTTCCATAAAGATCGTACTGGGTGATAGTTCCATAGTCTGTTATAGTTGTAGTTGAAGTAACGTTATCTATCACAGCCTGGAAAGTTAATGAATGACTTGACTCCGGTGTCAGTTGTGGGAGAGGATTTGGATTTCCCCATACTATCGTGTCTCCACCGTCGCCAATAATTAAGTTCCCATTGGTGTCATTTATAACCCCGCTGTCGCTGACCGTCGCAGGATCTACTGTCGTGTTGTTCGGGATTATATCTTCTATTTGTATCGTCCCTGCAACTATTGTTATAGTGCTGGGATTTGTAGCCCATACTCTCGCCAACGATGTCGTATTGTAATACGTCAATGTATAGGTAAGCGTATCGCCAGGAGAAGCTAATGCAGAGTTTACCTCTTTTATTATATCCATTGCCTGTGTCTTGAAGATTACGGGAAGCGTTGTGAGACTCTTTGGCATATCTTCTGTATAAGAAAGTGTAACTTCGTTAGGTATCTCCGTACCGTATACAGTGGCACTATCCACTCTTGCAGTTACTGTTACAGTCCCAGAATCACCAGGATGTAATGTTCCAAGAGTCCAGGTAACAGTATCAACTCCATCGTACACAAATGATCCTGTAGCGGAGAGAAACTGGAGATCAGAATCCAGCACATCTGTAATTGTAACATTTGTAGCATCTCCCGCTGCCAAAGGGCTGTAAGAGTAATCTATTGTGTACGTTATCTCGTCGCCCCTTACACAAGTTCCATAATATCTTGGATATGAAGGATCATCCTCGGAAGCATATCTGAAGTTTGGAATCTCCGTGTCTGCCCAGCCCAAGCCTGTAAAATCGTGAGCATTCGGGTTCTCTCCTTTCACTGAGACATTCATATATGTTACAGTAGTCTCTTTCGAGTCTTTTTCAAAGGGCATTTCTTCGTAATAAACACCTTTAATATCTTCGTATCTGAGACCAACTCTGTTTTTTAGAATTTTAGATCCAGAGACGACATCTATGAGAAAATCGCTATATTTTTCATTAAAAACGATCTGATAATCCTCTATGTCAAGAGAGGAATTATCTATCTCCTCTTCATCTACCTTTTTTAAGAACTTTAAGTAAACCTCCCTATCATCCGGATCAAATTTAGTAATTACAATCCCAAAATCGTCTTTAAATATTATATTATCCTTTCCGTCATCATAGACGGTGTATATATCCTCGCCAACTATCAATTTACAAACATTCACAATGCCCTCCATTGTCTCAATTTTATGCAGTGATGATTCTATATAACTTCCTTCGTTCATTTCCGAGTTAAATACTGTGTTGTACAACGCATCCGATGGATCGAGCATTGAAAAGATAGCGTTATCAATTATACCTATTTTATACCCCCCATAAGAAATTTCATTCATTCTGTACTGTGGAGTCGGGATATTCAGAGATAATTTGGTACCGTAATCTGTCTCGTAAACTAAGATTTTGTTGTCTTTTAAAGTCATATAATACGGATCAGAAACAATTATCTCGTTTTCAGAAACCTGATATCCTTTTTCATTGTTATCCAAAAGTCCTACTTCTTCTATCTCTATAAGATTTTTTTCCATTATTTTTGTAAATTTTTTATGAAAGTATATCTGAAGTTTTGCGTATGTGTCTGCAGTAGTTGTACTCTCCGTCGGACAGCAACTGTCCTCTTTTTCCTGAGTCATTCCATCCCTATCGAAGCAGAGGAATCTTATAGAGATATCACAGTACTCGTCTTCGTAGACTAAAACAGTCTGATTAGAGCATTCTGGACAGCATATAAGTACATTGGAGATCGTGTAAATATTGTTTTCACAGTTCCACCGGTAAAGGATCATTTTCTTGTAATCTTTGTACAATTCAAGGTATATCGTTCCATTATCAAGATCATAATCTACGATTTTTAATTTATACAGTCCATCAATATCTATGAGCATCCCCTTGTAAATTTTTGTAAGAGAGGAATCAAGAGTACCGTCTTTGTAAACTTCGGTCTTTACCTTAATCTTATCATCGTACACTATATCTGCTTCCATCTTTGGGAGCAATAATATAATTATAAGCAAGACCAGGAGTTTATTCTTCATTCTCCCCTCTCCATTTTTTAGTGACCTCTACTATTTTTATTAAAAACTCCTCAAATCCTTCAGAAACTTTCCATACATCGTTTCTTTTGTAAATAAATCCCCCACCTCTGAGCTTGCTTATAATACTGTCGTACTGTCCCCTTGTTATATTAGTAATGCTGCAGAACTCCGACCAGTAGCTGTCTTTCAACCCGTCATTTTCACTGATCATGTTCAAAAACTTCAATGCAGGTTCTGCGAGTTCAGAATTTCGCCAGAACATGCAGGCTAAAACATCCTCCATTTCGTCTATAATCCTATTTTCTGGCTGAATCAGGAATGTTGTTTTTGATCTTTCTCGCAAGCTCATCACCGTTGAAACAATATTGCTGAACAATAATACGAATCATTAGTATTTAAATCTTTCGGTCAGTGATCATCTCTGATAGCAAGTGATACTATATGATTTAATAGATAACGATGCTTACTATCTTGTAAATAACAGTCTCGTCTCTTAAAACGAGTCTGTATTCGCCTTTTTTCAAAGGCAAAGTTTGAGAATAGTATGAAGAGGTAAGAATAAATCTTTCAGAGTTTATCTCCAGAACTAAATTTTTACAATCCGATACTGTAAAGGTAATATCTTCATTGACCTCAATATCTATATTTTTCTGCTCTTTTTTTTCAAAGGTTGCAAATATTATCTCTGTTAGTATATCTTCATAGTCTTTATCTATTAAAGAAAAGAATACTTTGCCAGTATTTATCTCTTTTCCATTCTCATAGGCTTTATCTCCATAAACTATAATATTTTTATCATCATAACTTAAAAAAACGTCTCCTTTACTTATCGTCACAAGTTTTGTGTTGTCAGAATAAAAATCATTTTTTGTCATATTGAGAATCTTTATATCTTCCTCGTTCAATAAACTCACAAAATTCCTGCCGCTTATACCTACAAAAAGAACATTACCTCCATTTTTTAAATATTCGTAAATGATATTAACTTTTTCATAATCCACGCCTGAGATACTGTCAACGATTGTAAAATCGTAATTTATTAGATCTTTATCTATTATCTCATAAGGGGTGTATTTTAGGTCTATGGCTGAAAAAGATCCTATTTTTGGGATTGAATCCATATAATATCCCTCTATCTTGAATTCGGTACCGTTTTTATCGAGTTTTATAAATTTGTTATCATATTTATAGATTTTTTCATGTTTGTAAAAATCTTCTTTTTCTATTATATCTCCTATGACAATAATCTTGTTCTTGAAAACATCCTCTATTTTCACATTCATCTTTGATACTACTATCTTAAATGGGTCTTCTATCAATATTTCTGGTGTAAAGAGTTTTAAATAGAAATCCACGCTGTTACCTTCTATTTCATAATCCAAAATGACATTTACATTTGTTTCTTTGCAGAACTCTTTCATTTCTTCCCTGAGTGTGTCTAAATCGTCGTTTAGATTATTGGAGTACTTTACAGTGTCCATGCATGCATTTTTTATACTCGTGTACAACGCATAATAATTCTCTGTTTCAGTAGAAAGGGGAGTATAGGATGTTCTGTTCACCGAAAAGATCATTAAACAGACGATCACTGCTGCAATTAGAAAAAACTGTGATTTTTTATTCATTTGTACCACAAATATATCTTTATTTTATATATGAAACTTTCATCATCTACTATTTTTACATATCTGCATGTAACAGAGGCTCTATCAGTTTCTCTTCCATATCTCTCGT
>DAOVEQ010000014.1 GCA_030668905.1 Thermococci archaeon | reverse complement strand
GAAGTTCTGTTTAGTTTATAGACATCCTTAATTATTTTGTCATCGATGACAAAATCAAAAGAAACACAGTCTATTTTGGCTCTTTTGAGTTCCTTTGCTGCCTTTTCGTTCACTAATCCTGTGTGCACATTTATCAGAAGATCACTCTCCTCTTTTATCCTTTTTATAACTGGTAAGAAATTGTCTAAAGGTACTTTTCCATTAAAATCACATCCTCCGGAGATTAAAGCACCTTTCAGATTATTATTCGTGCAGAGATTGTATAAAGTCTCAGGAGTAATGGGGATCATGTGCTTTAGATATATTCCCTGGCAGTGCTTGCAGTTTAAGGAACATTCTTTACCTGTAACGGACAATGCCGGAAAAGATTTTCTAGTCGGATTGTATAACATTTTTCTCCTCAAAGGCTTTTTTAAATATTTTCCCGAAATCGTCTAAATTTATTCCTGGAGCTTTTACATTGCTCAAAAACTCTTCAATAGCCTTTATAGACTCTTCTTCCGTTTTTCCCTTTAGTTTCTTCTCGAGATCGAAAACAGAATCTTCAGGATAGATAAAAAAATCTCCCGTTATCTTTATATTCCTTATTTTCGAGTTTTCTATCTTTATATCCAGCCTTATAAGGCCTCCTTTCGCTTTATGTTCGACGATCATAAGAGACATAATGTGGTAATATATAAAAAGTTGCTTGAGTAACCTTTATAAAGCATGAGAAAAAGGAGATAATATGGTAAAAGGAAAAACAAAAAAAGAAGGAGCACTCCCTCCTACAGGTGCAGGACTGATAAGATACTTCGATGAAGAAACAAGAGGTATTAAGATGAGTCCTTACATTGCGGTAGGGATATGCATAGCGTCCGGGGTAATTATTGTTCTTCTTCAGATACTAAGGTGAATTAATAGATGTCTTTTAACCTCTATCTTATTTTATTTATAATCCTCGGATTTTGGGGGATAATGAATTATTTCTCAGCATCTTTAAAAGATCGTGGGGTAGAAGTTGTCGGATTCACTCTTCTATGGAGAACAAAAAAGTTTATGGGGGTAATAGATAATCTCTCTAAAAAATTTGGAAAATTCTGGGATTATTTTGCAAAATTCGGTATAATTGCATCATTATTTGGATGTGGCTATATAATCTACTTTTTATTTAATAAAACTCTTGAAATGGCTAGGGCCTCGGACCCTCAACCAGTGGCTACTCTGGTGATACCGGGAGTAACAATCCCCTTATGGTACGGTTTAATAGGCATTGTAACATTGGTGATAGTCCACGAGTTTGCTCATGGAATAGTCGCACGAAGAGAGAACATACCTTTAAAATCAGTGGGAGCAGGAGTTTTCATAGCGCTCCCCCTGGCATTTGTCGAGCCCGAAGAGGAAGAAATGAAAAAGGCTTCTCCCTGGGCAAGAATAAAGGTATATGGGGCAGGATCTACAGCAAATTTTGCTCTTGGACTTATAACTCTTCTGCTCCTGATGTCTCTTAATCCTATGATAACGGCAGATGGAATCGAAATAGACAGTGTCCAGGAAGAGATGCCTGCTTATGGTGTATTAGAAAAAGGAATGATTATTTATGAAGCCAATGGCATTGAATTTAAGAATGCAACAGAATTTTCAGATATAATGTCAAAATTTGAACCCGGAGACAAAATTGCATTGAAAACTAATAAAGGAGTTAAAGAAATAATACTAACTGAGAATCCAGAAGATCCAACTAGAGGGTATATAGGAATTTACTCAATGACCCATTTAACAACTAAATACGGCAGTTTTTTATTGCCCGTGTATTTTTCACTTTATTGGATATCCATGTTAAATATCAATATTGGACTCATTAATCTCCTGCCGATACCTCCAGTTCTTGACGGCGGGAAGATCGTTAAAGAATTGATGGAGATGAAGGTTTCTAAAAGAGTTTCAAAAACGATCTCTGCAATTCTGGCAGTAATTTCTATATCATTGGTGGTAATAGCTTTTTTCCCTAAAATTCTCGTGATCTTATGATAAAAGTAAGGTTCCTGAGAGAAGATAAAGAAGAACTTATAGAGTATAAAGAAGATCTTAAAATAGAAGATATTTTAAGAAAATTTGGCTACAGCTCTGAAACAGCGGTTGTCAAAAGAAATGGGAAGATAAATACAGAGGACGAAAATGTCGAGGACAATGACGATATTCTTATAATTTCAGTGGGTAGTGGATAAATGTACTGCAAATGCGGAAAAAAAGCTATAGTCTTCAGGAGATACTCTGGAGAAAAATTATGCGAGAGATGCTTTAACAAAAGCATGATAGAGAGGGTAAAAAAGGTAATCAGAAAGTACTCATTGATAGAAAAAAACGATCGTGTCGGCGTTGCCGTCTCCGGAGGGAAGGACAGTCTTGTACTTCTTAATATATTAAAAAAGCTTTCAGAAAAATATCCTTTTGATCTAATTGCTGTAACAATAGATGAAGGTATAAAAGGCTACAGAGATAAGACAATTGAAATAGTTAAAAAAAATTGTAAATTGCTGGGAATCGAGAGCAAAGTCTATTCTTTTAAAAAAGAGCTGGGACATTCTATGGATGAGATAGCAAAAAGGGATCGCAAGCTAAGTGCATGTTCATACTGCGGTGTTTTCAGGAGATATTTACTGAATAAAAAAACAAGAGAACTCGGATGCAATAAAATAGCCATAGGACATAATCTGGATGACGAGGTTCAGACAATACTCATGAACTTTCTCAGGGGGGATCTATCAAGGTTTGGAAGGACAGGATCATACTATATATATTCTAATGAACGATTCGTCCCGAGAATAAAACCGTTGAGAGAGATCCCGGAAAAGGAAAATGTTGTTTATGCTCTTTCGAATAATATAGAAGTAGGGTTTTCCAGATGCCTCTATGCAGGAGAGGCTTATAGAAATAATATAAGAGAGTTCCTAAACAAGATGGAGTTAGAACAGCCCACAACAAAATATTCACTTTTAAGATCTTATGACAAGATCTATCCTTTAATAGCAAAGAATCTGGCAAAAAAAGTTAAATATTGCGAGAAATGTGGCGAACCCACGATAGGGGATATATGCAAAACGTGCGAATTTCTTGAGAAACTCTAACAGGGTTCGATCGTTTGCGGCGGCTTATTTGATATAAAGTATGCTACGGATACAACTTCAGGAAGCTCATTTGTAATCTTCGTAGAGATCTCTTCTAGAAGATTCCAATTTAACTTTGCGAAATTGGCTGTCATTGCATCTGCGCTTTCTACGATTCTCAAAGCTACGATTCTTCCATACTTTCTCTGATCTCCCACGACCCCGACAACTCTGTCATCCAATACGACAGCAAAAGCCTGCCAGAGATCATAGAATACTCCTGCTTTTTTGAGTTCTTCTTCTAAGATATAAGACGCTTCTCTACAGATTTTTATATTCTCTTCATTGACCTCCCCGGTAATTCTGACAGCCAGTCCTGGTCCCGGGAACGGGTGCTGTTTTATTATCTCATCTGGAATCCCCAATTTTTTTCCTATTTCTCTGACCTCGTCTTTATAAAGATAGGATAGAGGCTCTATGATCTCCAAATCAACATTTTCCGGAAGACCGCCCACATTATGATGCGACTTTATCGTGTCTGCCGTCTTTGATCCCGATTCAATTACGTCAGGGTAGATAGTCCCCTGAATTAAGAACTCTGCATTTTCTTTTTTGGCTTCCTCCTCAAAGATTCTTATAAATTCTTCCCCTATTATCTTTCTTTTCATTTCCGTGTCTTTAACTCCCTTGAGTTTCTCAAAGAATCTGTCCTTTGCGTTTATTCTCAAAAGTTTTAAGTTAAAATTCCTACATATCTCTTCTACGTGCTCTCCTTCGTTTTTTCTCAAAAGTCCTGTATCCACAAAAACAGCAGTTAAATTATTTCCTATCGCCTCTGATGTTAATACAGCAGCAATAGAAGAATCCACACCCCCAGAAAGGGCGATAATTGCCTTTTTATCTCCTATTTTTTTTCGAATATCTTCAATAGTTTTTTTCATGAAATCTTTCATGTCCCAGTCTTTCTCGCACCTGCATATCTTAAAAAGGAAATTGTTTAGCATTTTCATTCCATTTTTAGTATGCACCACTTCTGGGTGCCACTGAAGAGCATAAATATTTTTATAATGAAAAGACGCATATCTGCAGTTCTCTGATGATGCCAGAACCTCGAAATTTTCGGGAAGTTTCAAAACCTTATCTCCGTGACTCATCCACACTCTCTGTTTTTTTTCGAGCCCTTCAAAGATCCTATCGGATTTTTTTATTGTCACTGATGTTATTCCGTACTCTCTCCTTTTACTTTTTCCTATTTCGCCATTGAATCTTTTGGCAATGAGATGCAAACCGTAACAAAGTCCAAGTACAGGTATGTCTTCTTCCAAAATCCAGTTCCATATATCGTTATTGAGGCGAGGAGCATCTTTGTCGTAAACTGAGTTCGGGCCTCCGGAAAGTATTATCCCGTTGGGATTCATTTTTTTTATAGTATTCAACTCTGTAAATGGAAAAATAATCTCTGATTTTACACCTAATTCTCTAACTCTTCTCGATATGAGATGCGTATACTGACTTCCAAAATCTATTATAATTATCATGATCTCTTTAGGTAGATGAAAATAAAAAGTTATCTAATCAAAAAAGAAAGAGAGTTTTTTCAACTGAAGAGTTAGAAATACAGTTCTATTCAGCTTTTATGTTAAGAAAAGTTTAAATATAGATAGATTTAAATATTTGTATGGAGATATTATATCAATCAGGAGTTGATCACATGGATATACCACGAGGAGAAATTATTTTGGAGTCTCCTTTAGAATTTGTAGACTTAGAAGGAGTCTTACAAAAATTTAAAGATAGAGGTTACTTGGAGATTCTCATAATGGGAGGAGAGATAGAGGAAGGTTATGTTTTTATTGAAAATGAAAGCATCATAGGAATATTTTATGAAGGTCAAAGAGAAGGAGAACCTCTCCAGAATGTCCAGGAATTGTTGCGTGAAAAACCTGCGGTAATCCTTCACAGGTTAACGGAGACGCAGTTGAATGTTTTAAAAGAATTTTATCCTCTCGATAAAAAATATGGGATGGGAGAAGTCTTTGGAGCAGAAGGAATGGCAAAATCAAAAGAAGCTGTAATGGAGAAAAGAGTGGAAGAGGCTCGGACCAAGCCTTTAGAAGCAGAAAAGATAACGGAAGAAATTCAGCCTAAACCTACTGTAAAACCCCCGAAAGCAGAAGTGAAAAAAGCTGTAGCTGTACCAAAAGAATGGGGAGATAGGATCCCCCAATTTAGCGGGATAGGCGTCTCACAAATAACCGTAGCTGGCATGGCAAAAGAGGAGTTCTTAGAGAATGTAGATCCTTTTGTTAGAGATATCCTATCGTATATAGATGGAAAAAGAGATATAAGAGAGATTATAAGAGTGAGCGGTCAAACGCCAGAGGATGTCATAGGGGTAATTGAACCTTACAAAAGAATGGGATACATAAAATTTAAAGAATAGTCTCTAAAGTGTCAAGAACATATTTTATGTCCTCCTTTTCTATTCCATAGTGTGTTACCATTCTAACTTTACCCTTTCCAAAGTTTGAAGCCTTTATGCCGTGTTTGTTTATCTCAGAAATAAACTTTTCACTATTTTCTACCTCAAAAACCACTATATTCGTCTGAACTCTTTTGAGGTCTATCCTGAAGTTAAGATCTTTTAATCCTCTGGCAAGTATTTTGGCATTCTCATGATCTTCTTTAAGCCGTTCCACCATGCTCTCCAATGCAATAATACCAGGTGCAGCTATAATGCCGGCCTGTCTCATTCCTCCACCAAACATCTTTCTATATTTTCTTGCTTTTTCGATAAATTCTTCAGTGCCACATATCATCGATCCTACGGGGCACGCCAGACCCTTTGAGAGACAGAACATGACATTATCGACGTATCGTGCCATTTTCCTGACATCTATATTCTGAGCTACTGCAGAGTTGAATATTCTTGCACCATCCATATAAAGCTTCAATCCTTTATCTTCTACCACATCACTGACTGCTTTTATCTGCTCAGGTTTCCATACAGTGCCTCCAGCCCTGTTATGCGTATTTTCGATGCATACCAAACTTGTTATGGGCATGTGTATATTCTTGGGCCTTATAGCATCTTCTACATCTTCAGGATCGAGAACACCCATTCTTCCTTTTATAAGTTTCACGAGAAGATTTGCCACTGCAGCGATCCCACCTACTTCATAATAATATATATGGCTCTCCGAGTCTAAGATAACCTCTTCTCCTTTGTTTGTATTTGCCATCACGCTTATTAAATTTCCCTGAGTCCCGCTTGTAACTAATAGAGCATCCTCTTTGCCCATCTTCTCAGCAGCTATTTCTTCAAGCTTGTCGACCGTAGGATCTTCTCCATATACATCATCCCCCAATTCAGCATTCAAAATAGATTCAAGCATTTCTTTAGAAGGTTTTGTGACGGTGTCACTCCTCAGATCTATAGTCCTCATTTTTTACGCCTTTCGAATCCTTCCACGATCTCCCTTCTGAGTTGGGCCTTCGTACCAGGATTTATTGTGTATCCTCTCATCTCCAGTTCTTCAATAAATTCATCAAAGGTTCTTCTGTCCCCAAAACCGTGTTTATCAAGATATTCATCCACAAGTCCTTCCTTAATAATCTTGTCTGCTATACTATACTCCTTTTTAAGTCCTATCAGGGCAGAAAAAGCTATAAACAGGGGGATAATGATTACTATAGCCCTTATCGTTGGATCTTCTATCTTTGTATAGGCGAGGTATATTATTGATGCTACAATCACGATCAACAAAATTATGCCTGTTACAGGAACCTGTTTTTTTGCCATGATATTAGTTGCAGACATTATATTTAAATCTTACTTATGGAGGGTCTCTCCTTTTATAGTGTTATCGATAGCATAAATTCTTAAAAGACAAAGGCAGTAATATAAATCATGGAAGAATATGACCTTATAATAGTAGGCTCAGGCCCTGCAGGTTATGCAGCAGGGATATATGCAACTCGATTTAATATGAAAACGATTTTGATAGGTAAAGAGTCAGGTGGACAGGTCTCGGAGTCTTACAGAATTGAGAACTATCCCGGGTTTTCAATGATAAACGGAATGGATCTAGCAACAAAATTCAAGGAACATGCGGAATCTCTGGGTGTGGAAACAATGGATTTTCTTGAAGTTGCAGAGATAGAAAAAACTGAAAATGGATTTAATGTAAAAACAGAAGATGATATTGGGTATTTTGGAAGAACACTTATATTTGCAACTGGTGCAAAGAAAAGAAAACTGGGTTTACTCAATGAAGATAAGTTCAGAGGTAGAGGCGTGTCTTACTGTGCTACCTGTGATGGTGTTTTTTTCAAAGATAAGACTGTGAGTGTTATTGGCGGCGGTGATTCCGCTGTAGCATCCGCTCTACTGCTTTCGGAGTATGCAAAAAAGGTTTATCTTATATACAGAAGAGAAAAAAAGAAGATGCGAGCGATGCCTGTGTGGATAGAGAGGGCAGAAAACAATAAAAAAATAGAGATGATACTTGAATCTGTACCTAAAGAATTAAAAGGAGAAGAGAAACTTGAGTCCGTAATTTTAGATCAGAATGGTAAAAACATTGAAATAAAATTAGATGGTCTTTTCATTGAAATAGGTACAGACCCCGAGAGCGAACTCGCGAAAAAACTTGGCGTCTCTGTAGATGCGAAAGAGTATATAAAAGTTAATGAGGATATGTCAACAAATGTTCCGAAAGTATTTGCTGCGGGTGATGTAACTACGGGCTCGAATATGCTCGCTCAGATAGTCACAGCATGTGCAGAAGGAGCCATAGCAGCTGAGTCTGCTTATAAATATCTTAAAAAGAGAGGGATATAATGAAAATCTGTAAAAAATGTGGAACAAAACTCCCGGAAGAAGCGAAATTCTGCCATATATGTGGATCTCCAACTGAAACGAAAGAAGAAGAGTTTGTAATTGATTCTGACCATCTCGTAGAAAAAATCAAAGAAATTATTCATGAGGGAAATGTGACTAAGATAACTATCAAAGATGAAAAAGATAGAGTATTGTTGGAAATTCCCGTGACTGTTGGCTTTATAGGAGTGTTACTCGTTCCATGGCTTGCTGCCCTGGGTGCAATTGCAGCGTTAGCTACAAGATGCAAGATAATAGTCGAAAAGAAAGAGTAACATGTTAAAAATGAAGAGGATTAAAGAACTTATAACGCTTTTCAGAGAGGGAGATAGAGAAACTAGAGGGTATATTCTCTATACATTTGGAGTGGTAATTGCAGATATATTAATAATAATAGGTATTATTATATTCATTTATATTGTTTATAACAAATGACGGTAAACATTATCGCAATAAACGAAATGTTTTTATATCCCGACGATAGAGTTTATTTATGGTAGATGATTCTAAAGAAAAACTAGCAAAAAGGATGGCCGGGGAGATCGTTCTTTCTGGAGAGCCTGGAAAAACAATGAAAAAATGGAGGGAAATCTTTGGGATTACTCAGACAGATTTAGCCAGTTACTTGAAAATTTCATCTTCTGTTCTAAGTGATTATGAAGGTGGGAGAAGAAAATCTCCCGGTGCTGGAACGATAAAAAAGTTCGTAGAAGGACTGATACACATAGATGAAGCTAATGGAGAACAGGTTATTCACGCTTTCTCAAGGATGTTTACTACAGAGCTTTCTACAGATATAATAATGGACATCAGAGAATTTTCACTTCCTGTAGACATAGAAACTATAGCAAAAGCTGTGTGGGGTGAGATCCTGACTGCTCCAAGGGTATCAGAGCATATGATCTATGGATATACAGTAATAGACTCTATAAAGGCGATCTTGGAAATGGACAGTGAGGATTTTCTTAAGTTATATGGCTGGACAACTGAGAGAGCCTTAGTTTTTACAAAAGTCACCTACGGGAGAAGCCCTATGGTAGCTATAAAGGTAAAGGGACTCAAACCTTCTCTTGTAGTTCTTCACGGGCCAGAGATAATGGATCCTGTAGCCATAAAGATAGCGGAGATCGAAAAAATACCGCTTGTGCATTCAAAAGCCGAATCTGTGGACCTCCTCCTTAAAGCCCTGAGGAATATAAAAGTATAGTCAATCGTTTTTTGTCGATACATTCTTTTGCAAACACCGAAAAGTTTTTATATAATGGAGTTTTTTTATTACAAAAGGTGATACCCATGATCGGTATAATAGGCTATGGTGCGTATGTACCAAAAAATAGGATCAAGACGAGCGAGATAGCGAGAATCTGGGGCAAGGACCCGAGAAATGCTGAAAAAGGTTTAGGTGTATCCGAGAAATCGGTACCAAGTATAGATGAAGACACGATTACCATTGCGACAGCAGCAGCAAAATGTGCTTTAAAAAGGGCTGGAATCGATCCGGAAGAGATAGGCGCGATATACGTAGGTTCAGAATCGCATCCATATGTTGTGAAGCCGTCGGGAACTGTAGTTGCTGCCGCTATAGGATGCGAAGGAGAACTCAAATGTGCGGATTATGAGTTTGCGTGTAAAGCGGGTACTGCGGCGATCCAGAACGTTATGGGTCTCATAGAAGGAGGATACATCAAATACGGTCTGGCTATAGGAGCCGATACATCTCAGGGAGCCCCTGGAGATGCTCTGGAGTATGCTACGTCTGCCGGTGGTGCGGCATTTATCCTCAGCAAAAAAAATAAGGATAGTATTGCCACCATAGAAGAAACTCTATCGTATACTACGGATACCCCTGACTTCTGGAGGCGTGAGCACGAATATTACCCCCAGCATGGAGGAAGATTTACAGGTGAACCCGCATATTTTAAACATGTGGGTACCGCTACAAAGATGATGATAGAGAAAATGAGTTTAAAACCTGAGGATGTAGACTATGTAGTTTTTCATATGCCTAATGCTAAGTTCCCTGTGAATATGGCAAAAAAATTGGGATTTTCGAAAGAGCAGGTAACTCAGAGTTTGGTAGTTACTGAAATGGGAAATGCATACTCAGGATCAAGTGTTTTAGGACTCACTGCCGTATTAGATGTTGCCAAGCCTGGAGATAAAATCCTGATGACTTCTTACGGTTCTGGCGCAGGCTCTGACTCATTTTATATTACAGTAAATGAGGCAATAGAGAATAAAAGAGATATGTGTCCGAAAACATGGGACATGATACATAATAAAAGGTATATTGATTATGCAACTTACACAAAATATAGAAGAAAGATACTGATGAGGTGAGATCATGAGAAAAGTTGCAGTTATTGGAGTAGGAATGACCAGATTTGGAGAACTGTGGAACTCATCATTGAGAAGTCTTACAATCGAAGCGGGAATAAAGGCTTTGAGCGATGCTGGAGTTTCAGGAGAAAGGGTAGATGCACTCTATACAGGGTGTATGTCCGGAGATATGTTCGTAAAACAGGGACATATAGCATCTTTAATAGCAGATTACGGTGGATTATTGCCTGTACCTTCGACAAGGGTAGAATCTGCGTGTGCTTCAGGTGGCCTGGCATTGAGACAGGGGCTTATGGCGATAGCTTCAGGGTTTGCGAACATAGTCGTAGTCGGAGGCGTCGAGAAGATGACAGATGCTCTGGGGTCACAGACTACTGGATATCTTGCCTCTGCCGCAGATCAGGAATGGGAATCCTTCAATGGAGCTACATTCCCCAGTCTTTATGCACTTATGGCGAGAAGACATATGTATGAGTACGGTACTACGGAAGAACAATTGAGTTTGGTGGCAGTAAAGAATCATCATAACGGGAGTTTAAACCCCAACGCACATTTTCAGTTTGAAGTTTCATTGGAGAGAGTAATGAACTCCACCCTTGTAGCAGATCCATTGAGATTATTCCATTGCTCTCCCGTGAGTGATGGAGCGGCCTGTGTCGTTCTGGCCTCTGAAGAAAAAGCGAAAGAAATTAGCGATGATCC
>DAOVEQ010000218.1 GCA_030668905.1 Thermococci archaeon | reverse complement strand
ATAACGAACTTCAAGGAGGTACCTACGGGAGCAGAAGGAGCTATATCTATCCTCGGAGAAACTGCTGAATTCCTCATAGCTTTGTTTATAGGAGTTTTAGCCTTTGGAATGGGAATGGATCATGGCATTAATCCTATAATCGTAGCTACATTGGGAGGATTCATAGGCGCAAATATAGACAGCGTTCTCGGTGCCACTGTGGAGACAAATGTACAATGGTGGGGCAATAACTGGACAAACTTCATCTCTACTCTGTTAGGCGCTGTTGCTGGAGTGGGCATATACTATCTTTTATAGCCTTCTTTTTACAGCTCTGTCATAAAGGAGCCAGTTTTCCTTCCACTGAGGATTTTTCTCCTCTAATAATTCCAGAACTTTCTCTCTAAGTTCCTCTGCATCTGTTTTTTCTTTCAGAGTTCTTTTTATTTCATTGGATATCTCTCTGGCAGTTTCCAAATCAGCCCCTGATTTTACACAGCTGACAACTATTTTTTCTGGGATAAACTCTTCTAAAGTCCCATCCCTTTTTTTAATTTCAAACATACCTTTACCTATAAGAAGAAGAATTTAAAAATTTTTTGTTAAGACTAAATGCTGTCTATTAAATCTCTTAAAACTTTTTCAGGATTTTCAGCTTTTACGACTCCAGATGCTAACAATACTCCCTCAGTTCCAAGTTCCAGGGCTTTTTTTACATCTTTTCCTGTTTTCACTCCTGCTCCGCACAATACTTTCACCTTCGGATTTATTTTTTTTATATTTTTCACGGAGTTTTCCACTATCTCTGGGGAGGCAGATGTTACTGAGATATCTCCGCCAATGAGCTCCGGTGGCTCTATAGCTATATAGTCGGGACTTAAAAGAGAGCATGCCATGGAGACGTCTATATTATTTGTGCACACTATCGATGTCAATCCAAACTTCCTGCACTTTTTAACTAAATAATCTATGTCAGCGATCTTCATCCTCTTCTCTGAATGATTTATCAATGTTCCGGATACATAGGATTTAACAGATTCCAGAGTTATGTGGCCTGTCCTGCTCCCCGGCTCTACAGGGTCTGCATGCTGTGAAAAAACATGGATGGAGACTTCTTTTGAGACAAGACACAAGTCTGGGGTCTGAGGACATACCACGATCTCTTTTTTGCTTTCTTTAGCTACTTTTTCGCATACTTTTGCAAGTTTTAATCCTTTTTCCCCAACGCTTTCTGAGCATGCTTTGAAATTTACAACGATCATTTTACTGCCTCGAACC
>DAOVEQ010000216.1 GCA_030668905.1 Thermococci archaeon | reverse complement strand
AAAAGGAGGATTGTTTGGCGGTCTGAAAAGGAAAGTTTTAGGTGGAGAGTCTCTCTTCATGAATACATTCAGGTGCACTCAAGGAAAAGGAACCGTAGCCTTTGCACCAGGATATCCGGGCGATATTGTACATCTTCATCTAGATAATGAGAGCTGGTTTGCCCAGGGAGGAGCGTATATTGCTTCTTCTCCTTCGATAAACATAGACACAAAGTTTCAGGGATTGAAGGGATTTATTTCTAGAGAAGGGTTCTTCTTTTTAAAACTTGAAGGATACGGAGATCTATTTTTATCTTCATTCGGTGCTATCTCTGTCTTCGAATTGAAGGGAAACGAGTTTAAGGTGGATACAGGACATCTGGTCGCATTTGAAGATGGAGTGAATTATACAATACAAAGAGTCGGAGGCCTAAAATCTACATTTTTGAGCGGGGAAGGGTTAGTTGCCAGATTGTGGGGAAATGGTAAAGTGATGATCCAGACGAGAAGCCCCGCAACATTTTCTTCGTGGTTGTATCCTTTCCTCCCAAAACAAAAATAATTTATTTTTTTGTTATTTTTATTGTTACTATTATAACAGATGCTATCGCAATCAATAATAAAAACAAAAAGATAGTCTTGGTAGTTGATCTTTGAGGAGGAGAAGTAGCAAGAGGTGTGGTAACGGGAGGAGTGGTAGGAGGACTAGTAGTTGGAGCGAGCGTGGTGGGCGGTGTGGTGGATGCAGGAGGTGTAGTAGAAGGTGGGGTACATTTCTCTATCCACTGTTCGCATGTCTCTACCATCTCTTCGTCGTCTATGTTCTCAAATACCGATTTTGCGTCTTCAAACTCTTTTTTCGCATTATCTAGATCTCCTGCATTGAAGTACGATATTCCCAAGTTCAGTTTCAGATGTCCCTCACAGTTTTTAGCTTTTATAAGACAAATCCTGGCATTTTTATCATCGAAATAGTTTAAAAAATATTTTTTAGCCTCATCATACTTTTCCATGGCTTCTTCATATTTTCCTTCGTTATACAGGGATTCAGCATAGTTAAAGGTCTCAATACCCTTGTTCTTAACAATCACCTCGGCATAAAAAGGTCCTTCCATGAAAGGCGTGCAGCCTCCTATGCATCCTCCTTCTTCTCCAGAGACTATAATCGGTATTCTTAGTTTTACATTATCTGCATCTGAACTGATCTTTATCTTTATTTTCCCGTTTACAGAAGATCCTACCTGTATCTTTTCATCCCAACTGGGTTCAGATATAATTGTGAAATACTGTATCTCGTCTCC